>NZ_JAOEDV010000019.1:0-76723 GCF_029837545.1 Stenotrophomonas sp. GD04024
GCCGCTGGCCGGCATCTTCGGAACGCTACCGGTGCTGGTGCAGTGCCCGACGGTTGCCGATATGCGCACAGGCCAGCAGCACGCCACCGCAGGCCGTTGCCACGCCGTGCCACAGCAATGATTCCTTCAGCGGCAGATACAACGACGCCGACAGCAGCAGGCCGGCGCCCACGCAGGCCAGCCGCAGCGGCCGCCTGTGGCCATGCCGGCGCAGCCCCGCCGTGGTGCTGGCCAGCGCCAGCGCCGAGGCTACCAGTGCGAACAGCCACTCCCAGCGCGACATCAGCAGCAGCAGCGTCATCGCGCCATGGCCGGGGTGCTGGAACGAACGCAGCGCCATCATCGCGGCCGGCACGAATGCCAGCAGCAGCGGCAGGGCGATGCAATGGGCGGCACAGGCCAGCGACAGCCAGGCACCGGCCAGATCGAGGCGGGGATGCCAGCGTGCCGAAGCTGGCGGCTGGGCCAGGGCCCTTGCGGGCATCGAGGGGATGTGGTCCATAATGTTACATAGTAACAATTGGAGTCTCTCCCATGAAGCTTCCTGCTGCTCTTTTCCTGCTGCTGGCTGCCAGCGCCGCGCAGGCCCATGACGTCCGCCAGCTCGGTGCGCACGTGCACGGCCAGGCCACCATTGATCTCGCGCTCGATCAGGGCGTGCTGGAACTGGCCCTGCAGGCGCCGGGTATCGGCATCCTCGATTTCGAGCGTCCGCCAGCCAACGCCGCTGAGCGGGCATCGCTGGCACGCGCCACCGCGGTGCTGAAGAGTGGCAGCTGGGTAACGCTGCCGACGGCGGCGCATTGCCGGCTGGCCAGCAGCGATGCCAGCGCCGAGGGTTTCGATGCAACCGCTGCGGCACCGGCAGCCGGGCAACACCGCCACGCCGGCTTCAGCGCCAACCTGCAGTACCGCTGTGCCAATCCAGCGGCATTGCGCGCGCTGGTGATGCGGCTGCCGGCGGTATTCCCCGGCCTGCACGAGGTCATCGTCAACACCGCAACCGGTCGTGGCCAGGGCCGCAGCGTGCTGACCGCCACCCAGCTGCGCGTGGTACTGGCGCCGTGAGCAGCGCTGCGGTGATCAGGCTGGATGAGGTGCAGTTCGGCTATGGCCTGCGCCTGGTGCTGGACATTCCGCAGCTGTGGATCGAGCAGGGCAGCAGCGTGCTGCTGCGCGGCATCAGTGGTGGCGGCAAGAGCACGCTGCTGGGACTGCTGGCCGGGGTGCTGCTGCCCGGCAAGGGCCGCGTCGAGGTGGCCGGGCAGGCGTTGCAGGCCATGCGCGGCGCCCGGCGCGACCGTTTCCGCGCCGACCACCTGGGCGTGATCTTCCAGCAGTTCAACCTGCTGCCGTTCCTCAGCGTGCGCGACAACGTTGCGTTGGGCCTGCGCTTCTCGCGCCTGCGCAGCGAGCGCATCAGCGGGCCGCTGGACGCCGAGATCGCGCGCCTGCTGGGCGCCCTGCAAATGGACCCGGCGCTGATGCAACGGCGCGCGGGCACCCTGAGTGTCGGCCAGCAGCAGCGCGTGGCGGCCGCACGAGCGCTGATCGGCCGGCCGGCGGTGCTGCTGGCCGATGAACCGACCTCGGCGCTGGACCGGGAGGCCGCCACGGCCTTCCTGCAGTTGATGTCCGCACAATGCCAGGCGGCCGGCACCACGGTGGTGGTGGTCAGCCACGATGATGGCCTGCAGCCGCTGTTCGACCGCACGATTGCCCTGGCGGAGATCAACCACGCAGGTGCCGCCCATGCTTGAGCTTGCCTGGGCCAGCCTGCGCAGCCGCGCGTTGAGCGTTGGCCTCACCGTACTGGTGATCACCCTCAGCGTGGTGCTGTTGCTGGGCGTTGAACGCGTGCGCACGCAGGCGCACGAGGGTTTCGCCAGCACGGTGTCGGGTACCGACCTGATCGTCGGTGCGCGTTCGGGGCCGGTGAACCTGCTGCTGTATTCGGTGTTCCATATCGGTGACCCGACCAACAATGTGTCCTGGCAGTCCTACCAGGAGCTGTCGGCGCTGCCGCAGGTGAAGTGGGCGGTGCCGTTGTCACTGGGTGACTCCTGGCGTGGCTACCGCGTGGTCGGCACCAGTGGCGGCTACTTCGATCACTACCGTTACGGCGCCGGTCACGCGCTGGCCTTCGCGCAGGGCCGGCCGTTCGACGATCTGTACGATGCGGTGATCGGGGCCGAAGTGGCCGCTGCGCAGCGGGTCAGCCTCGGCGACGAGATCGTGCTGGCGCACGGCACTGGCGCGGTGACCCTGGCCACCCATGCCGACAAGCCGTTCCGCGTGGCCGGCATTCTGCAGCGTACCGGTACGCCGGTGGATTCATCTGTCCTGGTCTCGCTGCCGGCCATCGAGGCGATCCATGTGGATTGGCGCTCGGGTGTGCAGCTGCGCAGCCAAAGCGTCAGCGCCGAGCAGGCACGCCACCTGGATCTGACCCCGACCAGCATCACGGCGTTCATGCTCGGCCTGAACTCGCGTATCGCCACCTTCGCGGTGCAGCGCAGGATCAACGAGTACCCGGACGAGGCCATGCTGGCGATCCTGCCGGGCGTGACCCTGCAGCAGTTGTGGCAGTCGCTGGGCACGGCCGAACGTGCCCTGCAGCTGATCAGCGCGATGGTGGTGCTGCTGGGCATGGTGTCGCTGGTGGCGCTGCTGGTTTCGACCTTGCAGGAACGGCGGCGTGAGATGGCCGTGCTGCGTGCGATCGGTGCGCGGCCGGGATACATCGCCGCTCTGCTGGTGGTTGAAGCGGTGGCGACCAGCGCGTTGGCCTGTGTGCTCGCGCTGGCGGTGCTGGCCGTGACCAGCCTGGCGGGCAGCGCGTGGGCGCTGGCCAGCTTCGGGCTGTCGATCACCCATGTCTGGCCGGACGCTCGCGAGCTGGCGTGGATCGTCGGCGTGCTGGTGATCAGCGCGGTGGCCGGGCTGGTGCCGGCGCTGCTGGCCTATCGGCGCACGCTGGCCGATGGCCTGTCGCCGGGAGGCTGAGCATGCGCCGCGCGTTGATGTTGCCGATGCTGCTGTTCCTGGCTGCCTGCGAGCGGCCGGTGGATAGCGGCGTGCAGGCGCTGCCGCCGTCGCCGGTGATCGACCGCAGTGGCGCCGTGACTGCGGGCACGGCTGAAGAACAGGAGCTGGACTGGCTGCAGATGATGCCCGGTGATGAGCTGGCCGCGCTGGAGCGGGGCGAGGGCCCCGAGGTCGAGCACAACGGCAACCGGCGCATGCCGCAGTTCGGCACCTTCCGCACCGTGGACGCGGTGCTGGAACGACCGGTGCGCCTGCCGGGCTACGTGGTGCCGCTGGCCAACGCGCAGGATGGGCGCCTGACCGAATTCCTGTTCGTGCCGTATTACGGCGCCTGCATCCACGTGCCGCCGCCACCGCCCAACCAGATCGTGCACGTGGTGCTGCCACGCCCGATCGACATGCCGGACATGTACTCGCCGTACTTCCTGGCCGGCACCCTGAGCGCGGAGCGGCTGGACGACGACCTGGCCGGTTCTGCCTATACCATGCGCGATGCGCACCTGAGGCCCTATGAACCGTGAGCACGTTGTCATGCTGGTGGGCTGCCTGTGCCTGGCTGGCTGTACGCAGCCGATGCCGACCGCCGCGCCTGCCAGCACCGCGCATCACGCGCATTCCGCGCAGCCAACGGTGGCCGATGCGCCCATCAACCGCTGGGACGCGCTGCGGCCCGATGAAGTGACCTATCAGCGGCCGCCGCCGCAGATCGGCCTGTCACGCAATGGCATGGGCGGCGTGGGCGGTTTGATCGACGACACCGGTTCCGGCACGCCGCCGGGGCAGGAGATCGACCATTCCAGCCCCGACCGCGCCAGGCAGTTCGGCTCGTCGCAGGTGGTCGATGCCGCCGATGGCCGCGCCGTGGATCTGGACGGCTACGTGGTGCCGCTGGGTACCAACGACGCCGGCCTGGTCGACGAACTGCTGTTCGTGCCGTTCTACGGCGCCTGCATCCATGTGCCGCCACCACCGCCGAACCAGATCATCCATGTGACCCTGGCCACGCCGATCGCGCTCGGCGACCTGTGGGACCCGTACCGGCTGGCCGGCCGCCTGCAGGTGAAGCGCTTCGATACGGATATCGCCAGCGCGTCCTACGACGCCGCAGCGGCAACGCTGACGGCAATCCACAACTGATGCGCACGCGCTGGGTCATCGTTGCGGGCATGCTGGTGTGCGGCGTGGTGTTGGCCGTGTGGTGGCAGTGGCGTGCCGCGCTCTCCGAGCCGCCGGCGATCGCGTTCCCGGCGCCCGCGGCGGATGCGCGCCAGCGCATCGAACAGCGCCTGATCGAAGAACCGGCCTTTCGCAACGACGTGCTGTTCCTGTTGGCGGCCACGCTGCGTGATCGCTGCCAGCCAGCACAGGCGGGGCTGCTGGCGCGCATGGCCAATCGTGCGTCGCTGCCGGTGCTGGCGGCGGTCAGCGCGGTGACCCAGCAGGATCCCACGCTCGACCGGCCGATATACCAGTACATCCAGCATCGCGCCGATGCCCTGCGCTGTGGCCAGCCGTTGCAGATGCCGCTGGCGGCGGGCCGCAGCATGGACGTGGACATCGAGCAGTACGCGCGCACCTTCCCCGACAGTTACTTCGATCCGCAGCGCAGCAGTGAACCACGTGACTTCGCTGGCCTGTCGTTGCAGCAGCGCGCCGGCAATGCCTGCAACAGCGTGGTGTATTCGGTGCTGCCGCTGGGCGGCACCGACTGGCGTTGCAGCAGCCTGCGCGCCAATGCACGCGGGCGGGTGCGCGGCCTGTGCGAGGACGAACTGCGCCGCCAGCACGGCGGCATCGGTGGCGAGCTGGACATGGCCGTGGGGCAGGGCATGCAGGCGGCCGTGGTGTCCGCGATTGCCGCATTGCCGGAAGACTGCCGGTGAGTGTTTACCCGTAGAGCCAGGCCATGCCTGGCTGGGGCGCGCGGTCGCGCAGGCGTGCCTCTACAGAAGCTGAACCGGTCGATTTCGAAGCTCATAACTATACAGGATATCCGGTATAGTTATGCCGGTACTTCATCCCCACCAGGTTCTCCCATGGCTCTGTCCCAGCCCTTGGCCGGTGCTCCGGCCCTGTCGCGCGCCCGCCGCTGGGCGCTGTTGTTCACCGTTGCCGCCGGCCTGCTGCTGGTCACGCTGGACAACTCCGTGCTCTACACCGCGCTGCCCACGCTTACCGAAGAACTGTCGGCCAGCGCCGGCCAGGCGCTGTGGATCATCAATGCCTATCCGCTGGTGATGGCCGGCCTGCTGCTCGGCGCCGGCACGCTCGGCGACCGCATCGGCCACCGCCGCATGTTCCTGATCGGCCTGGTGGTGTTCGGCGTTGCTTCGCTGGCTGCGGCATTCGCGGATAGTGCCGCGCAGCTGATCGCTGCGCGCGCGTTCCTGGCGGTCGGTGCGGCGGCGATGATGCCGGCCACGCTGGCGCTGATCGGCCTGAGCTTCCACGAAGAGCGCGAGCGCAACATCGCCATCGCGATCTGGGGCTCGGTGGCGATCGTCGGCGCCGCGCTCGGCCCGATCATCGGTGGCTGGCTGCTGCAGCATTTCTGGTGGGGCTCGGTGTTCCTGATCAACGTGCCGGTGGTGGTGGTCGCCTTCGTGGCCACGCTGCTGCTGGCGCCGGAAGGCCAGCGCGATACCTCGCGCCCATGGGATCTGGTGTCGTCGGTGCTGGCGCTGGCTGCGCTGTCCGGGTTGGTGCTGGCGATCAAGTCGCTGATCGCCACGCCGCCGTCGTACGCGCTCGGTGCCGGCGCGCTGCTGCTGGCGGTCATCAGCGGTGCGGCGTTCGCGCGGCGCCAGCAGCAGCTGCCGTACCCGCTGCTGGACTTCGCGATCTTCCGCAATCCCGCGTTCCTGGCCGGCACGCTGTCGGCGGTGTTCACCCTGTTCGCGATGGCCGGCCTGCAGCTGGTCACCACCCAGCGCTTCCAGCTGGTGGCGGGCTTCACCCCGTTGCAGGCGGGCCTGCTGGTCTCGGTGGCGGCGCTGGGCAGCCTGCCCAGCGCGTTGCTGGGCGGCAGCATCCTGCACCGGGTCGGCCTGCGTCCGCTGATCTGCGGTGGCCTGGCCGCAGGCGCGGTGGGTGTCGGCGTGGTTGCGTTCGGCTTCCCGCACGGCCTGGGCTGGGTGGTGGCCGGCATGGCCATCACCGGCTTCGGCATGGGCTCGGCCATCTCGGTGGCGTCCACCGCCATCCTCAATAATGTGCCGGCGCACCGTGCGGGCATGGCCTCGTCGGTGGAGGAAGTCTCCTACGAATTCGGTGGCCTGCTGGCGGTGGCGATGCTGGGCAGCCTGAGCGCGGCGATGTACAGCGCCTTCCTGCCGGCCTCGGCCGATATGCCGGCGCTGGCACGCGAGGGCTTCACCCAGGCCCTGCATGTGGCACGCGAGAGCGGGCAGAGCGAGTGGTTCACGCTGGCCACGGCTGCGTACGACCGCGGCTACCAGATCGTGCTGCTGGTGATCACGGTGATGCTGGCGGTCGGTGCGACGATCATCGCGCGCCTGCTGCGCGGCCGAGTCGGCAGCCGCGAGGGCGCGGCCGATCGCGTAAAATGATGCGATGAGAACCAGCAAGCGCGACCGCATCCTCGACGCCGCCGTCAACGTGATCAATCGTGACGGCGTGCGTGCGGTGACCTTCGAGTCGGTGGCGGCCGAGGCCCAGCTGACCCGCGGTGGCCTGCTGTACCACTTCCCCTCGCGCGAGGCGCTGCTGCGCGGCATCGACGAGCATCTGGTGCAGGCATGGGAAGCGTCGATGGAAGCGCTGCTGGGCAAGCGCGCGGATGAGGCCACCGCGCTGGAGCGCTATCAGACCTTCGTGCGGGTGTCGGCGCAGAGCGCCACCCGTGCCGAGCTGATGTTCATGCTCGAATCGGCCGACCCGGATGCCGATGAGCGCCCGTGGGGCCCGGCGGTACGACGCTGGGCGCCGTTGCCGCCTTCACCCGGGCAGGACGACCCGGCCGCGCTGGACAATTTCGTGGCGCGGCTGGCGGCCGATGGCCTGTGGATCTACGAAGCGATGTACGAAGGGCAGCTGGATGAAAGCGTGCGTGCCCAGGTGGCCGAACGCATCGCCGGGTTGCTGGCGAAGACCGATGGGGCGGCCAGCTAGGCCATCGGCCATCGCGCGAGCATTGCTCTTGGTAGAGCCGACCGCTGGTCGGCTGCCCTTCGGTCAGACCACGAACGCGCCGACATCACCCGTGGTAGAGCCGACCGCTGGTCGGCTGCCCTTCGGCCAGGCCACGAAACCCCCGCGCTTCGCGCGATAGTCGACCAGCGGTCGACTCTACCCCTTACCCATTTACCCAGCCTGCGCTGCGCTCGCGGCCAACCACGCCCGTGGCGACGCCCCCAGCCGCTTGCGGAAGGCCTTCGACAACGACGCGGTATCGGCAAACCCCACCTCGATGGCGACCTGCTTGACCGCCACGCCCGCACGCAGCTGCGCGCAGGCCAGGCTCAGCCGCCAGTCCAGCAGGTAGCTCGCGGGTGTCGCCTGCATCACCTCCTTGAACACTGCCGCGAAGGCGCTGCGCGACATGCCGGCGGTGGCAGCCATTCGCGGCAGCGTCCATTCGTGCTGTGGCGCCTGGTGCATTGCGACCAGCGTGCGCGCCAGCCTTGCATCGGACAGGCCGCGCATCAGCCCATGGCTGACACCCGCCGCATCCGGGTGATCGACCACCCAGCGCAGGATCTGGATCAACGCCACTTCGAACAGGCGGTTGGTCAGCAGCCGTGAACCACAGCGTTGGCGATCAGCCTCGGCAAACAGCAGGTGCAGGGTGTCGTCCAGTTCGCTGATCGCAGCCAGCGGCACCACCATCACCGGCGGCAGTGACTGCACGATCGGATTGCGCGCACCACCATCGAAATCCAGCGTGGCGCAGGTGAAATCCGGTCCCTCCAGCGGCGCGTTGTGGAACACGTGGTGCAGCGGCTGCGGGTACAGCAGCAGGCTGGGGCTGTCGATCTTCAGTCGTGGCAGTGCGGTATCGCCATCGGGATGGCGGACCTCCATCTCGCCCTGGCGAAGGATGTGCAGGAACGCGCGCCCGGGCTGCGGCGCGAACACGTGCCGCCCACACAGCGGGCCGCTGTGGAACAGCGCGGCCTGTACGCGGAAACGTTCAAGCAGCGAGGACAGGCGGTCAGGCGCGGAGGTATCCGTCTGGGTTGTAGAAGCGTTCATGGACGAATGGACAATGCAAGCGGCAGATATGGCCTGATATGTCCATGGAGTCTACCTAGGATGGCCGGGTCGTCCAATCCCGGGCGCTTTCCCAAGGAGATCCACCATGTCCCGTGTCCCCCTGATCGATGCATCCGCCACCACCGCCGACCGCCAGGGCCTGCTGGGCCAGGTGCATGCCGCCTTCGGTGCCACTCCGGCGATGTTCCGTGCCGTGGCCAATTCTCCGGCCGCACTGCAGAGCATGTGGGGGGCGTTCGGCGCGCTGGGGGCTGGCCGCCTGTCCCCGTTGCTGGGCGAGCAGATCGCCGTGGCCATCGCCAACCGCAATGCCTGCGAGTACTGCCTGGCCGCACACACCGCGCTGGGTCGCAAGGCCGGCGCCAGTGGCGAACAGATGGCCGCCGCGCAGATCGGCCAGTCCAGCGATCCGGCCACGGCCGCCGCACTGGACTTCGCGCTGAAGGTGGTCGAGCAGCGCGCGCAGATCACCGATGCCGATGTGCAGGCGCTGCGCGCGGCGGGTTTCGACGATGAGCTGATCGTTGAAATCCTCGCCCATGTGGCACTCAACCTGTTCACCAACTACGTCAACGTAGCGTTCGACGTGCCGGTGGATTTCCCGAAGGTGGCGCTGCGCTGAGGTGACGTCCGGCCCTTCGGTAGGGTCGACCGCTGGTCGACTGCGTTTCGTTCAGTTGGCGAAAAGCCCGCGCTGCGCGCGTTAGTCGACCAGCGGTCGACTCTACCGAGCTGGTTCGTCGGCCTGCAGCCGCTCCGGATGGGTGTACACATTGAACCCGTTCTCGCGCGCGAACCCGACCAGGCACAGCCCGGCGCTGCGGGCCAGGTCGATCGCCAGCGCGGTCGGCGCCGACACCGCGGCCAGTACGCTGGCGCCGGCGCGCACCGCCTTGCTGACCATCTCGTAGCTGGCGCGGCTGGAGATCACCAGCAGGCCGCCGTCGATGACGTGTTCGTTGTGGTGCAGCGCGCCGATCAGCTTGTCCAGCGCATTGTGCCGGCCGACGTCTTCGCGCACCCAACCAATCCGGCCGCTGGCGTCGGCCCAGGCCGCAGCATGGGTGGAACCACTGACTTCGTTCATCGGCTGGTGCCGCGACAGGGTGGCCAATGCCCGTTGCAGCGCGGCATGCGGATAGGTGCGGCGTCCGTGGATCTGCGGCAGCGGACGCAGTACGTCCTCCAGCTGGCGGGTGCCGCACAGGCCACAGCCGCCACGGCCGGGCAGCAGGCGCCCGTTGGCCGGGTCCAGATCGGCGCCGGGTGCGTCGTCGGTCACCGTCATCTGCAGCTCGATGCCCTCCAGCTGGGGCCGCACATCGATGGTCAACAGCTGCGAAGGCGCGGTGATCATCCCTTCGCTGAGCGAGAAGCCCAGCGCGAAGTCCTCCAGGTCACACGGGGTGGCCATCATTACCGCGAAGGCGGCGCCGTTGTAGCGCAGCGCGACCGGCACTTCCTCGGCCACCACGTCGACCTGCTGCTGTTGCCCCTCGCTGCGCCAGCGCTGGATCGGGCGCTGGGCCGTGCCGGCAGGCGGGGTGTGCGGCGGGGTCGAGTCAGGCATGCAGCGCATCCGGGCAAGGGAGAAACGCAGGTGGTGGACCACCCACGGCGTCGAGAATAGCGCAGTGGCCGAGCGCTGACGCGGCGGTAACCGTTGTCATGACACGCTGCGCTGCAATCGGTTCCAGCCTCTGGCGCA
The DNA here is from genome assembly GCF_029837545.1 of Stenotrophomonas sp. GD04024. Lineage (NCBI taxonomy): Bacteria > Pseudomonadati > Pseudomonadota > Gammaproteobacteria > Lysobacterales > Lysobacteraceae > Stenotrophomonas > Stenotrophomonas sp. GD04024. The sequence continues at coordinate 9,992 of NZ_JAOEDV010000019.1, forward strand.
GCCGCATGGACCGTGTTTGACTGTAGGGCTTGGTGAGCGGCTGAAAGGCAGCACGCCCGCACTCCGCGCCATTCTGATGTTGCGTTCCTCCCGCCAGGTTCCCGAACATGTCCGAGCAGAAGCCGCCGCGCTACAAGCCCTACAACCAGCCGGCCGGTGGCTGGGGTGCCGCCGGCGCCACCGCCAAGGTGCTGCTGCAGCAGAGCGTGATCGGCAAGGGCTCGAAGGCGCTGCTGGCGATGAACCAGCCGGGCGGCTTCAAGTGCCCGAGCTGTGCGTTTCCCGATGCCGAGGAGCGCAGGAAGCTGGAATTCTGCGAGAACGGGGCCAAGGCACTGGCCTGGGAAGCCACCCAGTTCCGTGCCGGTCGCGAGCTGTTTGCGCAGCACACCGTCACCGAGCTGATGGCGCAGACCGACTACTGGCTGGAGATGCAGGGTCGGCTGACCGAGCCGATGCGCTACGACGCGGCCACCGATCACTACGTGCCGTGCAGCTGGGACGAGGCTTTCGCGCTGATCGGCCGCCACCTGCAGGCGCTGGACAGCCCGCACCAGGCCGAGTTCTATACCTCCGGCCGCACGCCCAACGAAGCGGCGTTCCTGTACTCGATCTTCGTGCGCGAGTTCGGCACCAACAACTTCCCGGACTGCTCGAACATGTGCCACGAGCCGACCAGCCGAGGCCTGCCGCCGGCCATCGGCGTGGGCAAGGGCACCATCGTGCTGCAGGACTTCGAGCACGCCGAGGCGATCTTCGTGATCGGCCAGAACACCGGCACCAATTCGCCGCGGATGATGAGCAACCTGGTCGAGGCGCGCAAACGTGGCATCCCGATCGTGGCGGTCAATCCGATGCCCGAGCGCGCGCTGATCCGCTTCGCCGAGCCGCAGGACGTGGTGCAGATGGCCACGCTGGGTTCGACCGAGATCAGCAGCGAGTTCGTGCACATCCGCATCGGCGGCGACCTGGCGCTGATCAAGGGCATGATGAGGGTGATGTTTGAACGTGAGGCGCAGGGCGAGCGTGTGCTCGACCACGACTTCCTGGCCGAACACACCGTGGGCCTGGATGCGCTGCGCGACGATGTGATGGCGCAGGACTGGGACGATCTCGTTCGCGTTTCCGGCATCTCCGAAGCGCAGATCCGCCGCTGTGCGGAGATCTACATCCGCTCCAACGCCACCGTGATCTGTTACGGCATGGGCCTGACCCAGCACCAGTACGGCTCGCGCCTGCTGCAGCAGGTGGCCAACCTGCTGATGCTGCGCGGCAACTTCGGCAAGCCCGGTGCCGGCATCGGGCCGATCCGCGGCCACTCCAACGTGCAGGGTGACCGCACCGTCGGCATCGACGAGAAGCCCAAGCCGGCCTACCTGGACCGCGTGCAGCAGGTGTTCGGCTTCGATCCGCCACGTGAGCACGGCCACCATGTGGTCGAGTCGATCGAAGCGATGCTGGATGGCAGCGCCAAGGTGTTCATCGGCCTGGGTGGCAATTTCATCCATGCCGTGCCCGATACGCCGCGTGCCTATGCGGCGATGCGTGGCCTCGAGCTGACCGTCGGCATCGCCACCAAACTCAATCGTGGGCATCTGGTGCATGGCCGCGATGCGTTGATCCTGCCGGTGGTGGCGCGCTCGGAACGTATCGTGACGCCGGCCGGCGAGCAGTTCGTCACCATCGAGGATGCGATGTCGAACGTGACCGCATCACGCGGTGTGCTGGAACCGGTCAGTACCGAGGTGCTGCCCGAGGTCGAGATCGTCTGCCGCATGGCGATGGCAACGCTGCCTGGCAGCAAAGTCGACTGGGCCGCGTGCATGCACGACTACACCCCGATCCGCGACCTGATCGCAGCGGTGTACCCGGAGATCTACACCGGCTTCAACCAGCGCATCCAGCAGCCGCATGGCATCCACCTGGATATTCCGCCGCGCCGCCGGGTGTGGCCCACGCCCAATGGCAAGGCCAACATCCTGGTGATGCCCGGCCTGGACGTGGACGAGCCGGTGGATGACCCCGAGATGCTGCGGCTGGCCACGGTGCGCTCGCATGACCAGTACAACACCACCATCTACAGCTACAACGACCGCTACCGCGGCGTGTACAACGATCGCATGGTGCTGTTCATGAACATCGAGGATCGGCTGGCGCGCGGGCTGCAGAAGGAAGCGCAGGTCAGCCTGGAGACGATCAGCCGCGATGGCGTGAGCCGGCGCATCGATGGCCTGACCGTGCTGGACTACCCGATGCCGCGCGGCGCGCTGGCCGGCTACTACCCCGAACTGAATCCACTGCTGCCGCTGGACTACTACGACCGGATCAGCGGCACCCCGGCGGCCAAGTCGATTCCGGTAAGGATGCGTGCGATGGCGGCGGCGACGGCCTGATGCGCGCATCGGCTATCATCGACGCGTGAACCTGCCTGGCCTGCTGCTGCGATGGATGCTGCTTGTTGCCCTGGCGCTGAATGCACCGGCGCTGGCGCTTGCGTCGTTGCCGGATGCATCGGTGCCTACAGCAGGGCATTGCGTCGCCCCGCATTCCACTGCCATGGACGGATGCTGCGACGAAGCGGCATCAACGCTCTGCGCAAGCGGTGAGTGCGAATGCCCACCGGCCTGCCTGGGCATGCTGGCCACGTTGAATGGAACGCCCGCGTCGCCCTGGCGCGAGGCGCCTCCCCCCGCCAGCGCACGGCAACATGCGCCGCCGCCTTTGCCGGACCCGTTGCGGCCACCCATCGGTTGATTCCTGCAGGCGCGCAAGCGCCTGCCATGGCTGCTCATTCTACTTACGACCCTGCCTGCGCCATTGATGCGCCGGTGGCGGGCTGTACTGCCCGCATCTGCAAAGGAATCAACCCATGAACCGTTCTCTCTCCCTCGGCCTGCTGCTGGGCACTGTGCTTGCCACCGCCGCCTGCGCACGCGCTGCTGAAGACGCCAGCGCTGCGTCGCCTGCAGGGCAGGCCCCGGCGGCGCCCATCAAGGCCGGCCCGGCCACGATCGATCCCGCACTGCCCATCGCTGTCGTGCACAAGACCGCCAGCTGCGGATGCTGCGGCATCTGGGTCGACCACCTGAAGGCCGAAGGCTTCCAGGTGGAGGTGCGCGATACCGATGACATGAACCCGATCAAGGTCCGGCTGGGTGTGCCGGCCGGCAAGGGCTCCTGCCATACCGCCGAGATCGGCGGCTACGTGGTCGAGGGCCACGTGCCCGCCGAGGACATCAAGCGCCTGCTGGCCGAGCGCCCGGCGGCGCGCGGTCTGGTGCTGCCGGGCATGCCGGCCGGTTCGCCGGGCATGGAAATGCCGGATGGCTACGTGCAGCCGTATACCGTCGAGCTGGTGCGTACCGATGGCAGCATCGAAGCGTTCGCCGAGCATGGGCAGGATTGCTGACCTTGTAGAGCCGAGCCCACGCTCGGCTTGCTCTTTGTAGAGTCGAGCTGTGCTCGACTGTTCTTCGCTTCAGTCGAGCAAGCTCGACTCTACGGAATCAACGGGCCCGGACCGTTTCCTTGGCCAGCTGTGCGTCGAATTTCTTTTCGGCCTCATCCGCGTAGGCCTTGCAGGTCAGTGCGTTGGCACCTGCCTTGCTGCCGGCGGCATAGTCCCAGTGGCTGGCGCCCGGGTGTGGCGTCAGCAACAGGTCGCAGGGCAGCCCGCGCACGGTGGCGAAGCTGCGCGTGTAGTCCTCGATCAAACGCGGATAGCGGACGTTGCCACGCAGCTGGTAGCCCGGCGCGCTCAGGCTGTCGGCATAGGCGATGCGCACCGGCTTGCCGTCGCGCGTGTCGGTCCAGGTCCAGGCCGTGCTGCCGGGGGTGTGCCCGGGCATGAAGTGTGCGGTGAAGGCGATACCGCCGACGGTGACCACCTCGCCATCCATGACGATGCGGTCGGTGCTGGCCGGCGGATAGGTGATGTCATCACCGAAGTGCAGGTCATCACTGCCGCCGCGTGCCAGCAAGACTGCTGATTCTGCGTTGGCCACCACGCGCGCTCCGGTACGGCGCTTCAGTTCCGCCACCGGGCCGGCGTGGTCGGCATGTGCATGGCTGAGCAGGATCAGCCGCAGGTCCTGCGCTGCCACGCCGCGTGCCTTCAGGTTGTCCAGCAGGTGGCCGGCCATCTGTGGCATGCCGCCGTCCAGCAGCACCGCACCTTCGCTGGTCTGTACCAGCAGCGCGGTCAGGCTCTCGGTGCCGATCTGCCAGGTGTGGTCGGCAATCTGCAGCGGTGCCATCGGCTGCAGCCAGGACGCATCCACGGTGTATGCCCGCAGCTGTGGCAGCGGTGTTTCGGCGGCCACCGCGTAGGCAGCCGGCAGTGCAGCAGCGAGGGTGAGGGCGAGCAGGGAAGAGCGCATGGTCCAGGTCCGCTTGAAGGAGGCCCAGAAACTAGCATGCGGTTTGTCATCGCAGAAACGCATAGGTTTCATGGAAGGCATTAGCATTCTGCAATGCTGCGTGTAGCGGCCTCCAAGGGTGAGGCTGCCCGGGATCAGGTGATGCCGAGTCTCAGAAACGCCCTTGCATAGCTGAAGAAGTAGAAGTCGCGTGCGTACAGTCTCGCGGCGAGGATCAACAATGGTGTTCGCGTCAGGCGTGATCGGGACGTGCTCAAGTAGAGCCTCAGCAGCTTGTCCGAAAGAACAGTAGGTCCCTCTTCAGTGGTGCGAGGTGGTCCCGGGAGCCTTGTTTGGTTGATTGCCACTTCGATAGCCTCCCAGTGGGGAAGGGCGCGAAGACGTTTCGTGAACTGTACATCCACATCGCTGGTGGATTCGATCAATGGTATGCGGGTGCCACCTTCCACAAGCGCTCTGAAAGAGGGCGGGTGGGCGTACCTCAGGCAGGCGAGAAAGCAGTCGATGACCGGGATCGGTTCCTGATCTTCTGCCCGCGAGTGAACAAACGCGGAAATCATGGTCATCGCCTGCTCCTGATCCCGCAAGGTTAGCTGCAGGGATTCGGAGAATTCCTGAAATGCATCCAGATACTCCCCTTTCAGGAGAGGTCTTGTCTTGGCTGGATCGCGGATCAACCCCAGCATTGAGTCCATCTCCGCACTGCGGGTGGGGCGAAGTTCCTGCATGAGGATCGGCTCGACCTCCGGTAGAAGATAGTTCTGGACCAGATTTTTGGCGAACACTTTGGGCTGGGGGGCACGCAGGTGAAATTCGTAGTCAAAGAATTTTCGAAGATACAGCTCGCCATCGACGTGCGCTCCGTATACGGATTGAACGGCGGCGGGCAGGTTTCCACGATCAGTCGCGATGAGAAAGGAGATTCCAGGGGCATCGAAGTAGTGCTTGATGCGCTCCAATGTCCGGATCGCGTGGTCAGGGCGGCAGCGATCCAGCTCATCAATGATGATTAGTATGGGCCGCGGGCGACGGCCGGGATCTCGTCCGGTCAGCAGGTCGCGGACGTCCAGCAAGGTTTTTCTGAAAGACTTTTCAGCGTCGGCTCGGTGCTTCTGCGCGTCAAGCAGCTTCTCGGCAAACTGTCCAGCTGCGCGGAGAACGCTGCCACTGCCCGGAACCGTGAGATCTGCAAGGATTGAGCTGCCGGGAAGGATTATTCTGGAGCCATGGCTGGCGAGTCCGGAGATGCAGCGATCCACGACTCTGCTGAGCTTGGGCTCCTGTACGCGAAAGGCCTCCAATTGCCGGGTGAGCTGGGCGACGATGGCAACCAGCGGATCTGCACAGTCATCGGTCTTCCAGGCGTCGATGGTGACCGTGGGGATGCGCATGGTGCCGGCCATGTGAAGCGCCAGTCGTTGCAGAAAGACTGTCTTTCCGCTGCCCCATGGAGATTGAAGGGATATTACCAGCGGCGACTCTGCACTGGACGCAATCAGGTTGGCAAGTACCTGGCCCTCGGTCTCGCGCTCGAAAAGATCATCGATCCAAGGTGATGACGGATCGATCCGGGGAGGCGCGGCCTTTCTCAGTATCGCCATGTTGCCTGCGTCTTCTTCAACGAGGGTGCATGATACTTGCTGCCTGGCCTCGGCTTCAGCGCTTCGGGAAGAAGCGCTGAAGCACTTGCCTCAGTACCGGTACTGCCACCCCAGCGTCAGCACCCGCCCACGGCCGGAGAAGTAGCTCGGGTTCGAAGGTGTGGTCTGCGAGTAGTAGCTGATGTACTGCCTGTTGGCCAGGTTCTGCACGCCCAGGGTGAAGCTGTGCTTGTCCAGCGCATAGCGCGCGACCAAGTCCATGGTGGTGTAGCCCTTGAACTCGGCTACCCGCGCGCCCTGCAGGTCGAAGTCGCGGTCGAATGCGCGGCTGGCCTGCAGGCGCGTACTCAGCTGCGGTGTCCAGTTCTGCTCCCAGAACGCGGTCAGCCGGTTCGGCGCGATGTTGACGCCGGCCAGATCGCTGTCGAGGCGGCCATCGAGGTTGGCATCGTAGCGGCCGTTGGCGCGTGCGTAGCCCAGGCCGAGGCGGCTGTCGCCCAGACGCAGGCGCAGGTTGGTCTCAAAGCCTTCCACGCGGGTGGCCTGGCGCTGCACGGCGTAGGCGTCGATGCCCGGGTCGTAGACCAGCACCGAGCCGAGCTTGGATTCGGAGGTGTAGTAGGCGACGTCGCCGCTGAAGCGGCCATCGTCGTACTCCAGCCCGACTTCGCGGTTGTCCGACACCACCGGGGACAGATCGATCAGGCTGTCCACGCGCTGGCCGTCACGGTTGATCGCGCGCAGCACCCGGCCGACGTCGGCCACCGTGTAACCCTCCGAGTAGGAGGCATACGCATTGAGGCGATCATTGATGTACCAGACCGCGCCGAAGTTGGGCAGGGTCTCGCTCATGGTCGGCTTGCCGCCGGCCACCCTGCGTGCGCCGTAACGCGGCAGGGTGGTGTAGTCGCCCACTTCCAGCTCGCCCTTTTCGTAGCGCAGGCCGCCGGACAGCATCAGGTGGTCGGTGGGCCACCAATGCAGCTGCAGCAGCGGTGACAGGCTCTGGTAGGTGGTCTGCGGCACCCAGTTCATGCCACTGGCCAGCAACACCTGGTGGGTGCGGTCGCGCAGGCCGTCCAGGCCCAGGGTCACGTCCAGCGTGGTGTCGGCGATGCGGGTCCAGCTCTGGGTCAGCTTGAAGCCGCGCTTGTCCGATTCGTTCTGGGTCTGGTCCCAGGCAGCGTTGGCGCCGGTGTTGCCCCACGGGTCCCACTGGCTGGCGCCATAGCGGCCTTCGAAATCGACCGCGAAGGCCTGCGCCTGGAAGCGGCCACCGAGCAGGTCGGCAGCGCTGTAGTCCAGGGTCAGCGAGCGCGAGCGGTTCATCGGCGGCTCCAGCGGCGTGTCACCGCGCACCGAAATCGTCGGCCGGCCGGTGCGGTAATCACCGTTGATCGCCAGGTAGTTGTCCAGCCCACGCAGTTCGTAGCGGTTGGCCATCACCTGCAGGCGATGGCCCTCGGCAATGGTCCAGCCCAGCTTGGCGAACACGTTCGACGAGGTCGAATCCATCAGCTCGCCCTGCGCATTGGTGCCGATCGAACGGCCCTCGCCATCATGGAACAGGCCCTGCTTCTCATAGGCCAGGCCGGCGACCAGGTCGAACTGCTCGCCGCGCACACCGACCAGCGCAGAACCGCGCTGGCCACTGTCATCGCGGCGGCTGGGCAGGGCGCTGCTGTAGTTGATGTTGGTGTCGAGCAGGAACGCACCGGGCTCGCTGGGCGCGCTGCGGGTGATGATGTTGACGATGCCGCCGGTGCCACCGATGCCCTGCAGCGCGTTGGCACCATGGATGACCTCGATGCGTTCGATCATCGCCGGGTCGATGGTGTGCGAGTCACGCGAGCCATCGCGCAGCGGCGTCGACTGCGGTACGCCATCGACCATGTACAGGATGCCGCGGCCACGCATCGTTTCGCCGTAGTTGGACATCTTCTCGCGCGCCGGCGCAAAGGCCGGAATCTGCGAGGACAGCACGCGCGAGACGTCCGAACCCAGCGCCAGCTGCTGCGCGATGTCTTCGCGGGTCAGCACGGTGATGGTGTTGGGCATGGCGGTCTCGCCCTGCGGCATGCGCGCGGTCGAGGCCGATACCGTGACGCGGGCCAGTGAGGTCGGTGTCGCAGCCGCAGGCGCGCGCGCCGGGGCATTGGCCTTTGCCGGCGCTGGCGCTGCCGCGGCGCTGACCACGAAGACGCCCGGCGAACGTTCCTGCAGGGCCAGGCCCTGTCCCGCCAACAGCCGCTGCAGGGCGTCGCGCGGGGTGTAGCGGCCATCCAGCGCCGGGGCCGTGCGGCCGCTCACGCTGTCGGCGGCGAACAGCAGCTGGATGCCACTCTGCCGCGCCAGCGTGTTGAGCGAGGCCTGCAGTGGGCCGGCGGGCAGATGCAGCTCCATCGGCGCAGGCGCGGCGGCCTGCGCGGCGGCGGGCAGGGCAGCGCAGAGGCAGGCGGCGAGCAGGGAGGGAGCCAGCCGACGCAGTGCGGCGGGCGAAACAGGGCGGGTCATTCGGGGGTCCTTCGGAGGGGTTCACGCACCTGCCGGATGGGACGGCGCACAACCCACCCTTGCGAAGGCGATCAATGGCGATCAATCGCGCCTGCGCAGGTGCAGGCTGCCATCGGCGGCGGCGTGCACCTGTACCGGCAGGATCTCCGGCAGCAGTGCCACGGCGGTGTCGGCGCGGTCGGCGTCGAACACGCCGGACACCTGCAGCGGGCCCAGGGTGGGGTCATCCAGCACGATCGGACGGTCGTGATAGCGCTGCAGGATCCGGAACACCTCCACCAGCGGCAGCCGATCGAACTGCAGCCGCCCGGTGGTCCAGTCGGCCGGGTCGGTGTCGATCGCCTCGGGCGGAGAGATCGACCCCGGCTGCGCCAGCAGGCGCTGGCCGGGCTTCAGGCGCTGCTCGGCATCGCTGCCCTCGGCGCGTACCCCCACCTCGCCGCGCCACAGGGTCACTTCGCTCAGATCGCCCTGGCGATCCACATCGAACACCGTGCCGTAGTTGCGCACGCGCACCGGTCCGGCATCGACCTCGAAGCGTCGCCATGCCGAATGCTGTACCTGGAAGCGGGCGCGCCCCTGGATCAACACCACCTGCCGTGAACGCAGGTGGCGACGCACCTGCAAGTGGGTGCCGGCATCGAGCAGCAGGTGGCTGCCGTCGGCCAGATCGAGTGCGCGGCGTTCGCCTGCCGCCGTGCGATGGTCCTGCACCTGCCAGGCCGGATCGACCAGCAACAGCGCGCCGGCCATCAGCGCCAGTGCGGGCAGCACGACCTTGGCGGCACGGCCGCCGCGACGACGCTGCAGCGTTTTCGGGTCCGGCAGCGGAAACCGTTCCTTCAGCGCATCGCGATGCTGGTCGAGCAGTTCATCGGTGCTGGGAGGCTGCGACGGCTGCGGCCGCGTGGGAGGCCCGGGTGTACGCCTCATCGCTGCCCGGCCTGCTGGCGGCAGTCGGCCATGGCCAGGCGCAGGTGGCGTTCCACCGCCTTCAGGCCGATACCCATCCGCAGCGCGACCTCGGCCTGGGGCAGTGCGTGGATCTTGTGCAGGATGAACACCTGCTGGCGCCGACACGGCATGCGCTCGATGGTCGCGCTCAATTGCTGAAGCGCCTGCAGGCCCTGGGCCTGCTGCTCGGGCCCGGGCCGGGGGCAGGCATCGTCCGGCAGCTCGGCGCGTGCTTCCACCCAGTGCCGGCGCAGATCCTCGGCGCGGCAGCGATCAACCGCCGCGTCATGCGCGATCCGGCGCAGCAGCGCGATCGGCTGCCGTGCATCGTGCAGCGGCGGGCGCTCCAGCAGGCGCACGCAGACGTCGTGCACCACCTCGCGGGCCAGTCCGGGCGAGCGGAAGCGGCGGCGCAGGTAGTCCACCAGTTCCTCGTAGTGGCGCGCCAGCGAAGACACCAGCGGCAGTGCAGGTGGGTGAGGCGAGGGCAGCTGGGACATCCGGACCGGCAACAGGGGCGAGGGGCGGCTGCAGGGAGGGCATCCCTGCACGATGACGCAATACTAATGGGAACCGTTCGCGTTTGCCATGTCCCGGCAGCCATTGATTGTTCGCAGCGGCTGGAAGGTGAAACCACGATCATCGGCTGGAGCGCAGAATCGGCCCGGGCTAGCCTGCCAGCAGGCTCAAGGAGATCGTTACATGCATGTGCTTCTGGTGATCACCGCCGGCGTCCTGCTGCTGGGCGTGTTCCTGCTGTTCGGCCGGCTCTGGAGCGTGGGCAGCTCGCAGCTGCCTGCCGCGCTGATCGCGTTCATCGCCACCTGGCTGCTGGTCTCGGTGGCCAACATGTGGATAGGGGTCAGCAAGGCCGGCTACAGCGTGCGCGAGGAACTGCCGATCCTGCTGCTGGTGTTCGCCGTGCCGGCACTGCTGGCGGGCCTGCTGTACTGGCGCCTGGCACGCTGAAGACCCGCCATGAGCACCCGACTGCGCCTGCCCGCGCTGCGCCATCGCGATGGCCACCATGCCCGCGTGACCTACGAAGAACTGTTCTTCGACCTGGTCTACGTGTTTGCGGTCACCCAGCTCAGCCACCACCTGCTGCACCACCTTGATCTGGCCGGCGTGCTGCAGACCCTGGTGCTCTGGTTCGCGGTCTGGCTGGGCTGGCAGTACGCCTGCTGGGTCAGCAACTGGTTCGACCCGCAGGCGCCGCGCATCCGCGGCCTGCTGTTTGCCACCATGCTGCTGGCGCTGCTGATGTCCTCGTCCATTCCCGAGGCCTTTGCCGACCGGGCCTGGATGTTCGCGGGGGCCTACGCCACGATGCAGGTGGGGCGCACGGCATTCGTCCTGTTCGAGGTCGGTCGCAGCCATCCGCTGGCGCCCAACTTCCGCCGCATGCTGGCGTGGGTCAGCGTTTCGGCGTGCTTCTGGCTGGCCGGTGCCGCAGCCGAGGGCTCTCTGCGCCTGGCGTTGTGGGCGGTGACCGTGGCCTGCGAGTACATCTCGCCGATGTTCGGTTTCGCGTTCCCGGGCATGGGCCGTTCGCACACTCGTGACTGGACCATCGAGGGCGGGCATCTGGCCGAGCGCTGCCAGCTGTTCGTCATCGTGGCGCTGGGCGAAACCCTGCTTGCCACCGGCGGCGTGCTCAGTGAAGTCGAGCACTGGAGCGGCGAAGTGGTCTCGGCCGTGCTGGCCACGTTCGCCGGCACGATCGCCATGTGGTGGCTGTACTTTGGCATCTCCAGCCGCGATGCCACCGAGGCCATCACCCATGCCGAAGACCCGGGGCGGATGGGCGCCAACTTCCATTACGTGCATGCCTTGCTGATCGCCGGCATCATCGCCACGGCGGTGGGCAACGACCTGGTGATGGGCCATCCGGGCGTAGCCGTCAGCACGGTGTACGCCACCGTGATGGTGGCCGGGCCGTTGATCTATCTGCTGGGCAGTGCCCTGTACAAGCGCGTGGTCTATGGACACGCGCCGCGTTCGCACATGTTCGGTGCCGTGGCGTTGGGCGTACTGGGCGTACTGTTGCCGCAGACCCCTCTGCTGGCTGCCGGCTGGCTGACCAGCGCGGTCCTGCTGGCGGTGGGGCTGATGGATACACGCATGAAGCATCGCCTGCAGCGCACCTGATCCACACCGGGTACGGCACGAAGGGTGTGGACTCGGACCTGGCCATCCGCACCCTGATCGTGGCGGCGGTGATCCTGCCGCTGGTGGTGGTCACCGGCAAGCGGTCCAACCCGCTGCTGCTGCCGGGGCGCACCCAGCTGTTCCTGGTGCTCTCCGCCCTGGCAACCGGCGCCTCATGGCTGTTCTACTTCCGCGCGCTGCAGAGTGGCGAACTGGCCAAGGTCGCGGTGGTCGACAAGGTCAGCGTCGTGCTGGTGGTCGTGCTGGCCACCCGGAAATAGCGCAAGCGGAATGCTGTTCGACGCTGCCGATCCGCTCTGCCGTGCTGCCGGGTCAGGGCGAGCCCGCCTGCAGGCGGTCGTACATCCGCACCAGATCGACCAGGGTGCGCGCGCCCATCTTGCGCATCACCTGTGCACGGCGCACCTTCACCGTGATCTCGCTGACCGCGAGGTCGCCGGCGATCTGCTTGTTGAGACGCCCGCGCACCACGCCATCGACCACCTCGCGCTCGCCGGCATTGAGCGTGTTCCAGCGCTGCTGCAGGGCATCGAGTGCCTCGCCGTCGCGGCGGCGCTGGCGATCGATCTCGATGCCCTTGTGGATCGCGTCCAGCAGTTCCTGGTCACGGAACGGCTTGGTCAGGAATTCGATGGCGCCGTCCTTGATCGCGTTCACGCCCATGGCGATATCGCCGTGGCCGGTGATGAACACCACTGGCAGCTGTAGGCCGTGCGTGCCCATGCTGCGATGGAACTCCAGGCCACTCTGGCCGGGCATGCGCACATCCAGCACCAGGCAGGCCGGTGCATCTTCCAGTTCGTGGTCCAGGAACGCCTGGGTGGAGGCGAAGGCCCTTACCTGCAGTCCCATCGAAGCCAATAGATCCTCAAGCGCCGCGCGCACCGAGGGGTCGTCGTCGATCACGTAGACGATCGGTGCCGGATCGGCAACCGGGGCAGTGGGCTTACGCATGAGGAACATCCGTGGCGATGGGCAGGTCGAAGACGAAGCAGGCCCCGCCGCCGCTCGGGCGCTCGGCGCGGATCTGGCCATCGTTGGCTTCGATCATCGAACGGCTGAGGCTGAGGCCGAGGCCAAGACCGTGTGACTTGGTGGTCCAGAACGCATCGAACACACGCTCGGGATGGTCGGCGGGGAGGCCGACACCGCGATCGCGCACACTGAGGCTGATCCGCGCGCCATCGCGCTGGGTCAGCAGGGACAGGCGCCTGTCAGCGGCAGGCACCGCTTCCATCGCGTCCACCGCATTGAGGATCAGGTTGCCGATCACCTGCTGTACCTGTACGCGGTCGGCCTGCACCGGTGGCAGGTCGGCATCCAGCAGCAACGCCACCGCCACGCCATGCCGATCCAGCTCGCTGCGTGACAGTGCCAGCATTTCTTCCACTGCCTGGTTCAGATCGAAGGCGCGACGCTCCGGCGCGGCACCCTGGGTCAGGCCGCGGATGCGCGCGATCACGTCGCCGGCGCGGTGCGCATCGGCCAGGATGCGGGCCACGGTCTGCCGTGCCTTGTCCACGTTCGGCGGGTCCTGCGCCAGCCAGCGCTGGCAGGCCTCGGCACTGCTGGCGATGGCCGCCAGCGGCTGGTTCACCTCGTGCGCGATGGAGGTGGTCAGCTCGCCTACGGTTGACGCGCGCGCGACCCGCAGCAATCGTCCCTGGGCCTCCTGCACCGCCGCCTTGGCCGCTTCCATGTTCAGGGCCAGATAGGTGGTGATGCCGATCACCAGCATGCCGATCACCGAATTGACCAGGCCGATACGGTAGGTGCCGAAGCGGGTCAGGAAGAAGCTCAGAGCGGTCAGCGCGATGCAGGCAAGGGCCAGCGTGATCAGCCCACGGGCGGCCAGCACGCGCGAGGCGGCCAGGATGACCGCCGCGTAGAAACACGCCGCTGCAACGGCGTAGTCGGTGACGGTGTCGATCAGGAAGATCGCCGCCATCACGACGATCAGGGCCAGCAGCACCAGCGGGCGATGGGGCGACAGCGATGGCATCGGGACAGCTCCCTGGCGTGGGCGGAAAGGATAGCAAAGCGGGCATGGGTCGGTTGCCGACCGGTAGTGCCGGCCGCTGGCCGGCATCTGCATGGTGCCTCTGGAGATCATGAGGTTGTCGGCCAGCGGCCGGCACTACCGCAGCGGCGGGCATGGCATCTGATGGTTTGTGCCGACCAACGGTCGGCACCTACCGAAGCAGGGTGCGAAGGCAGGATGTGCTGGCTGCGGGTGGGTGCCGACCGTTGGTCAGCACGACCCCGAGTAGCCCGCCGAGCTACTCCTCCAGGCTGGCGTTCCAGAATCCCTGCAGTACGCCAGGCGTGGTCGCCAGCGTTGCCAGCACGGCATCCAGTTCGCCGGCATCGACCGTGGTGGCGTACAGCACTGCTTCAATCTCCACATCGCGTTCGCCAAACGGCCGCTGGTCCACCGCGCGTACCGGGTACTGCGCCTGCTCAAGCAGCAGCAACAGCTGGTCAAGCACCTCGGCCTGCTGCTCGCGCTGGCAGACCACGTTGATCGCATAGGTCGCCTCGCTGAAGGCTTCCGGCAGCGGCTGCCGCTGGATGCGGTTCACCACCGGTCGCAACAGCGTGTTGGCGGCCAGCACGAAGATCGCGGCCATCACCGCTTCCGGCAGCAGCTTGATGCCGGCGCACGCACCCACCGCCGCCGAGCCCCACAGGGTGGCGGCGGTGTTCAGGCCGGACACCTGCGCGCCGTCCTTCATGATCGCGCCGGCACCGAGAAAGCCGACGCCGGAAATCACATAGGCCACCACATGCAGCGGCGACGGCGGCCCTCCGTACAGGTCATGGAAGCGCACGGCCAGGTCGACGAACACCGCCGCGCCTACCGCCACCAGCGTGTTGGTGCGCAGCCCGGCGGTGCGCTGGCGCAGTTGCCGTTCCAGGCCGATGATCGTTCCCAGCACGAAGGCCACCGTCAGGCTGATCAGCGAGCTCAGGGTGGCGCCGGCGTTGAACGCCGGCAGGTTCGGATTGATGTCGAGCATCCATTTCTCCCTGGGCAAGCCGGCCAGTGCTTACTGCCAGCCGTAGCGACGGATGTAGAACTTCTTCAGCGCGGTGGTCAGCACCGCATAGCCGAACAGGATCGCCACCAGGAACGGCCAGTAGCCGGCCGGCAGGGCCTGCAGCTTGAAGTAGCCGGCCAGCGGACTCATCGGCAGGGCCACGCCGATGGCCATGATCAGGCCGGTCATCAGCAGCAGCGGCGGTGCAGCGATGCTCTGCAGGAACGGCACCTTTGGCGTGCGGATCATGTGCACGATCAGGGTCTGGGTCAGCAGGCCGACCACGAACCAGCCGGATTGGAACAGGCTCTGGTCGGCTACGGTGCGCGCGTCGAACACGTACCACATCAGGGCGAAGCAGGTCAGGTCGAAGATCGAGCTGATCGGCCCGAAGAACACCATGAAGCGGCCGATGTCCGCCGGGTTCCACTTCAGCGGCTTGCGTACCAGTTCCTCGTCCACGTTGTCGAACGGAATGGCGATCTGCGAGATGTCGTACAGCAGGTTCTGCACCAGCAGCTGCAATGGCAGCATCGGCAGGAACGGCAGGAAGGCCGAGGCCACCAGTACCGAGAACACGTTGCCGAAGTTGGAACTGGCGGTCATGCGGATGTACTTGAGCATATTGTTGAAGGTGCGCCGGCCCTGGATGACGCCTTCCTCCAGCACCATCAGGTTCTTTTCGAGCAGGATGATGTCGGCGGCCTCCTTGGCGATGTCCACCGCGCTGTCCACGCTGATGCCGATGTCGGCGGCACGCAGCGCGGGCGCATCATTGATGCCGTCGCCAAGGAAGCCGACCACCTTGCCCTGTGCGCGCAGCTCGCGCACCAGGCGCTCCTTGTGCAGCGGCGTCAGCCGGGCGAACACGCGATGGTGATGCAGCGCCCGCGACAGTGCGCCATCATCCATGCGCTCGATCTGCGGGCCGGTCAGGATCGTGTCCGCGTCCAGCCCGACCTGGGCACAGACGCGGGCGGTGACCAGTTCGTTGTCGCCGGTGAATACCTTCACCTCCACGCCATGCGCGGCCAACGCCTGCAGTGCCTGCGCGGCGGACTCCTTCGGCGGGTCGAGGAAGGCCACGTAGCCGACCAGGGTCAGGTCGCACTCGTCGGCCTGCGAGTAGGCGGTCCGGCTGGCCGCGGTTTCCTTCATCGCCACCGCCACCACGCGCAGGCCCTGTTCGTTCAGTTCCTCGGTGGTCTGCCGCACGCGCGCCAGGCGCGCGTCATCCAGCGGCATGTCCTGGCCGTTCTCGCGCACGGTGCTGCATACCGCCAGCATCTCCTCCACTGCGCCCTTGCAGATCAGCTCGTGATGATCCTCGCGCTCGGACACCACCACCGACATGCGGCGGCGCTCGAAGTCGAACGGGATTTCGTCCACCTTGTGGTAGTCCTGCGACAGCCGCAGCGAGCTCTGCAGCTCCACGTGCTCCAGCACCGCGCGGTCGAGCAGGTTGATCAGCCCGGTCTGGAAGTGGCTGTTGAGGTAGGCAAACGCCAGCACGTCCTCCGAATCGTGACCGAACACGTCGGTATGGCGTTCCAGCGCGATCTTGTCCTGGGTGAGGGTGCCGGTCTTGTCGGTGCACAGCACTTCCATCGCGCCGAAGTTCTGGATCGCGTCCAGGCGCTTGACGATCACCTTGCGCCGCGACAGCAGCACCGCACCCTTGGCCAGGGTGGAGGTGACGATCATCGGCAGCATTTCCGGGGTCAGCCCCACTGCCACCGACAGTGCGAACAGGAACGCCTCGGTCCAGTCGCCCTTGGTCCAGCCGTTGATCAGCAGCACGAACGGCACCATCACCAGCGCGAAGCGGATCAGCAGCCAGCTGACGCTGTTGACGCCGGCCTGGAATGCGGTGGGTGCACGGTCGGTGGCGGTGCTGCGCTGGGCCAGGGTGCCGAAGTAGGTGCGGTTGCCGGTCGCCAGAACGATGGCGGTGGCGGTGCCGGACACCACGTTGGTGCCCATGAACAGCAGGTTGTGCTGCTCCAGCAGGCCGGCCAGGCCATCGCCCGGGTGCGCGAACTTCTCCACCGGCAGCGATTCACCGGTCATCGCCGCCTGCGCCACGAACAGGTCCTTGGCGGTCAGCACTCGGCAGTCGGCCGGAATCATGTCGCCGGCCGACAGCACGATGTGGTCACCGGGCACCAGTTCGCGGATCGGCAGGTCCAGCAGGCGCGCCGGGCGGCGGCTGTGCAGGTGTGCACCGAAGTACTGGTCGGCCACGTCGGCGGCCTCGGTACCCGGATTGCGGCGCAGCACCCGCGCCGTGTTGCCGACCAGGGCCTTCAGGCGTTCGGCCGCACGGTTGGAACGGCCCTCCTGCACGAAGCGGATCAGCGTGGACAGCAGCACCATCGCGCCGATCACGATCGTTGCCTTCAGGTCCTCGGTCAGCCAGGACACCGCCGCCAGCACGGTCAGCAGCAGGTTGAACGGGTTGCGGTAGCACTGCCACAGGTGGCGCCACCACGGCAGTGGCTTTTCGTGATCAACCTCGTTGGGGCCGAGCGTGGCCAGTCGCTCCCCGGCTTCGTGCGGGCTGAGGCCATCGGCATGCGAATCCAGCGTGGCCAGCAGCTCCGCTTCCGGCTGCTGGGCCAGGGTGACCAGGCCGGTGGTAAGCGCGAACGGCGCCGCTTCGGCGCTGCCCGGGCCGAAGCCGGCCTCGGGCATCGCACGGCGGCGGAACAGGTTGCCTGCGCGACGGCTGCGCAGGAAGGCGTTGAACCAGGCGTTGAGCAGGCTCATGGGACTCTCCTCGAATGTCAGAGCCGGCCGGGGCCGGAACACGAACGGAACGGATGGAACAGGTCAGGCGTGGCGCATCGCCAGCACCGCCGGCGACCACGGCTGCATGTGCAGGCGCTGGCTGCCGCCGATGCACAGCGGCTTCATCGCATCGCGCAGGGGGTAGGGCAGGTGGCGCAGCACGTTGATGCGCTCGCTGATCGGCAGCAGCGACAGCGCGTCGGCCACCACGCGTGGCGAGCCGAGCGACAACGAACGGGCGAACATGACCGGGCCGTGCTGCAGCAGCTGGCTGCGCAGGGCGGCAACATCGCGCTCACCGATCAGGCGGCGCAGGGTGATGTAGAGGATCTTGTAGGACATGGGGGCGATCTCCAGGCAGGCGGCACCTGGCGATCCCCCGTCACTCAGGCAGGCAGGGACCAGCGGGCAGGCGCCAGGAACAGGCAACAGGCATCCGGGGCGCGTCGCGCCCGGCAGGGTCGGGGTCCATCTGCGTCTCCATGAGGGGAGGGTGCCGGCCAGGGTTGCCCTGGCCAGTGGCGCTATTGTCCGCCCCTGAATGGGGCAGTCCTAGAGGCTCGTGGGTTAGCCCGGCTATACCTTGGTATAGCCGTGGGCGGGGGAGCGTGCGCGGCCAACACGGCCAGGCGCGCGCACAGGCGCGCCGGCGCCGGGAATCAATGCGCGGCCGCAGGCGCGGTCTGCTTGCAGACGTCGTATTCGCCGCGGCTCAGTTTCTGGTCACGGTCGGTATCGCAGGTGTGCAGGCGCTCGGCCCAGTCCGGTGCGACTGCATCCACTTCGGCCAGGGTGACGATGCCGTCCTTGTCCTTGTCGAGGGATTCATAGGCGGGGAGCAGCTTCACTTCGGTGACGTCTTCGGCCGCAGTGGCCTTGCTGGCCTCCTGTGGCCTGGAGCAGGCACCCAGCAGCAGGGCGGTGGCAATCACGAGGGCAGCAGGGACGAAGCGGAAACCGGTCATGGCGTACTCCTGGGAGGGTGTGGGATCGCCAGCGTGGCGCCCATGGCCGGATCATCGGCACCGCTCCGTAAGGGAGGCGCGAAGAAGGCCGGTGGTCGCGCACGTGGGTGGGCCATCGTTCACGGGACGCCCTAAGGACGTCCAGCTGACGGAATTGTCAGGCAGGCGACAGCCAGGCGCCGGAGGCTACCGGTAAGGATGGCACCAGGCCCGCGCAGCCCCCGCGCCGGCACCGGTATGGACTCCCCGCATGCGAATTCCTTTCCTGTCCGCACGAATGCGTCGCCGCCACCTCGCACTGGGTGCGCTGTTGCTGGTGGTGCTGTCGCTGGTGATGCTGTTCCATGGCGTGTCGCGGGGTGACGCGCAGCCCGCCAGCACCCCGCCACCGGTGCCGGTGGTCACCGGTCGCGTGGAGCAGCGCGATGTGGCGCACTGGCGCAGCGGCGTAGGCACGGTGCAGTCACTGCAGAGCGCGGTGCTGCGGCCCCAGGTCGATGGCGTGCTCACCGAGGTGCTGTTCGAGGAAGGCCAGAAGGTGCGCAAGGGACAGCTGCTGGCCCGCATCGATGATCGCGCGATCCGCGCCGACCTGGGCGGCGCGCAGGCCGCAGTGGTGCGTGACCGCGCCACGCTGGATGCCGCACGCTCGGACCTCGCCCGCCTGCAGCACCTGTCCAGCGATCAGCTGGTGTCCCGGCAGATGCTTGAACAACAGGCCGCGACGGTACAGCAGCTGCAGGCGACCGGGCACGGCAACCAGGCGGCGGTGGACGCCGCGCAGGTGCAGCTGTCGTACACCCGCATCCTGGCGCCGATGGACGGCCGCATCGGCCTGCGCCAGGTCGATCCAGGCAATCTGGTGCGGGCCACCGATACCCAGGGGCTGGTCACCGTGCAGCAGACCGATCCGATCTCGGTGGTGTTCGCACTGCCGCAGGACGCATTGCCGCAGCTGCGGCAGGCATTGGCTTCCGGTGAAGTGGCGGTGCAGGCGCTCGACCGCGACGGTGGCCAGCTGTTGGCCGAAGGCCGCCTGCAGGTGATCGACAACCAGGTGGAGGAAACCTCCGGCACCGTGCGCCTGCGTGCGCGCTTTGCCAATGCCGATGATCGGTTGTGGCCCGGGCAGCTGGTCAGCGTGCGCGTGCGCACCGGCCAGAGCACCGGCGCCCTGGTGGTGCCGGCGGCGGCGATCCAGCGCGGTGTGGACGGCAGCTTCGTCTATCGCGTGCTCGGCGACGGCAGCGTGGAAGTATTGCCGGTCAGCCTCGGCGAGGCCGAGAACGGGCAGGTGGTGGTGCAGGGCGAACTGCGCGTGGGCGATGTGATCGTGCGCGACGGGCAGTCGCGCCTGCGCCCGGGTGTGGTCGTCGCTGAAGCCGCGGCACCGGCCGTACCAGTTGCCAGGGGCGGGGCCGCCCCATGAGCGCACGTGTCTCGCTGTCCAGCTGGTTCGTCAGGCATCCGGTGGCGACCACGCTGCTCACCCTGGCGGTGGTGCTGCTGGGCGTGTCTGCACTGCCACGGCTCCCGGTGGCGCCGCTGCCGGAGGCCGAATTCCCCACCATCCGGGTCAATGCCAGCCTGCCCGGGGCCAGCGCCGACACCATGGCGTCGGCGGTTGCCACGCCGCTGGAAACGCAGCTGACCGGCGTGCCAGGCATCATCGAGATGACCTCCACCAGCGCGCTGGGCAGTACCTCGATCACGCTGCAGTTCGATCTGGAAAAGGACATCGATACCGCCGCACAGGAAGTGCAGGCGGCGATCAATGCTGCCGCCGGGCGCCTGCCCAGCGACCTGCCGAACCTGCCGACCTGGCGCAAGGTCAATCCGGCCGACAGCCCGATCCTGGTACTCAGCGTGGTGTCGGCGCAGATGTCGATGACCGAGCTGAGCGATCTGGCCGAAAGCCGGCTGGCGCGCTCGATCAGCCAGATCAGTGGCGTGTCCGAGGTCAACATCGTCGGCCAGCAGCGCCCGGCCATCCGCATCCAGGCCCAGCCGGAGCGGCTGGCGGCGATGGGCATGACCCTGTCCGATCTGCGCGGGGTGGCCCAGAACGCCAGCCTCAACCAGGCCAAGGGCGCGCTGATGGGCGAGCAGCGTACATCCACCTTTGAAGCCAACGACCAGTTGTTCGATGCGCAGGACTACCGGCAGCTGGTGGTGGCCTACCGCGCGGGCTCGCCGGTGACCCTGGGCGACGTCGCGCAGGTGGTCGACGGTGCCGAGAACGCCTACGTGCAGGCGTGGCCGAACGGGCAGCCGGGCGTGGGCCTGATCATCAGCCGGCAGCCGGGCGCCAACATCGTGCGCACCACTGACGCTGTGCTGGCAGCACTGCCGGAGCTGCGTGCGAACCTGCCGGCCAGCGTCGATGTGGACGTGCTCAACGACCGCACGCGCACCATCCGCGCCTCGCTGCACGAAGTGGAAGTGACCCTGGTGCTGACCATCGTGCTGGTGGTGCTGGTGATGGGCCTGTTCCTGCGCCAGCTGTCGGCCACGCTCATCGTCGGCGCGGTGCTGGTGGTGGCACTGGTGGCCACCTTCGCTGCCATGTATGTAGCCGGCTTCAGCCTCAACAATCTCACCCTGGTGGCACTGGTGGTGGCGGTCGGCTTCGTGGTGGACGATGCCATCGTGGTGGTGGAGAACATCCATCGTCATCGGGAGGCCGGGTTGGGGCCGATGGAGGCCGCCCTGAAGGGGGCCGAGGAGATTGGTTTCACCGTGGTCTCGATCAGCCTGTCATTGATCGCGGCGTTCATCCCGTTGCTGTTCATGGGCGGCGTTGTCGGGCGCCTGTTCGCCGAGTTCGCGCTGACCATCACCGTGGCCATCCTGATCTCCATCGTGGCCTCGCTGACACTGGCACCGATGATGGCCGCGCACCTGATGAAGCGCATGCCGGCGCACCGGGAAAGCCAGGACACACTGGCCGGGCGCCTGCTGGCCGGCTACGACCGCAGCCTGCAATGGGCGCTGGGCCATCCACGGCTGATACTGCTCGGCTTCGGCGCCACCGTGGCGGTGGCCGTGGCGTCGTACGTGATGATTCCCAAGGGCTTCTTCCCGTTGCAGGACACCGCGTTCGTCATTGCCACCACCGAAGCGGCGCAGGACATCGGCTTCGAGGAGATGGCGGCCAAGCACCAGCAGCTGGCGAAGATCGCCGCCGAAGATCCGGCGCTGCTGGCGTACAACCATGCGGTGGGCGCGACCGGCGGCAGCCAGACCCTGTCCAACGGGCGCTTCTGGTTCATCCTCAAGGACCGCGGCGACCGCGACGTGGACGTGCACGCCTTCATCGACCGCCTGCGCGCGAAGATGGCCAGCGTGCCCGGCATCACCGTATACATGCGTGCCGCGCAGGACATCAACCTCGGTGCCGGGCCGTCGCGCACCCAGTACCAGTACGCCCTGCGCGGGCAGGACAGCCGTGAACTGTCGCGCTGGGCCGAACAGCTGACCACGCGCCTGCGCGGCCTGCCGCAGCTGCGCGACGTGTCCAACGACCAGCAGGTGGGCGCCAGTGTCACCCGGCTGCAGATCGACCGCACCGCCGCAGCGCGCTTCGGCCTCACCGCCAACGATATCGACCAAGTGCTCTACGACGCCTTCGGCCAGCGCCAGATCAACGAGTTCCAGACCGATACCAACCAGTACCGGGTGATCCTGGAGATCGCACCGGGCCTGCTCGGCCAGGTCGACGCGCTGTCCTACTTCCACCTGCGCTCGCCGCTGACCGGGCAGATGGTGCCGTTGTCGGCGGTGGCGCAGGTGCAGCCGCCGGGCAACGGCCCGCTGTCGATCAGCCACAATGGCATGCTGCCGGCGGTGAACCTGTCGTTCAACCTGGCGCCGGGCGTTTCGCTGGGCGAGGCAGTAACGCTGGTCGAGCAGGCACAGGCGCAGATCGGCATGCCTGCCAGCATCAGCGGCCGTTTCCAAGGTACCGCGCAGGCGTTCCAGGAGTCGCTGGCCAGCCAGCCGATGCTGATCCTGGCCGCATTGCTGGCGGTCTACATCATCCTCGGCGTGCTTTACGAGAGCTTCGTGCACCCGCTCACCATCCTGTCCACGCTGCCTTCGGCGGGTATCGGTGCGGTGCTGATGCTGTGGCTGTGGGGCCTGGACTTTTCGATCATGGCGCTGATCGGCATCGTGCTGCTGATCGGCATCGTCAAGAAAAACGGCATCCTGATGGTCGACTTCGCCCTCGATGCGCAACGCAATCGTGGATTGACACCCATGCAGGCGATCCATGAGGCCTGCCTGACCCGTTTCCGCCCGATCATGATGACCACGCTGGCGGCACTGCTCGGCGCCATCCCGCTGATGATTGGCTTTGGCACCGGCTCGGAGCTGCGCCAGCCGCTGGGCGTGGCGGTGGTGGGTGGGCTGCTGATCAGCCAGGTGCTGACCCTGTACAGTACCCCGGTGATCTATCTGGCCCTGGACCGGCTGTTCCTGCAGCGCCGACGTGAGCGCAGGGCAGCGGCAGGCGCCGCGCTGACGGAGCCCGGATGAAACTGCTGATCGTCGAGGATGAGAGCAAGACCGCCCATTACCTGCGCACCGGGTTGGGCGAGCAGGGCTGGGCAGTGGATCTGGCCGCCGACGGCCTGACCGGCCTGCATCTCGCCCGCGAGTTCGACTACGACGTGATCGTGCTGGACGTGATGCTGCCGGGCATTGACGGCTTCAACGTGCTGCGCGAACTGCGTCGCAGCAAGCAGACCCCGGTAATCATGCTGACCGCGCGTGACCGCGTGGATGATCGCGTGCATGGGCTGGGGCAGGGCGCCGACGACTACCTGGTCAAGCCGTTCTCGTTCATCGAACTGCTGGCGCGCCTGCAGGCGCTGGTGCGGCGCGGACGCCAGCAGGAGCCGACCGAACTGCAGGTGGGCGACCTGCAGGTCAACCTGCTGGCACGGCGTGCCTATCGTGACGGCGCGCGACTGGACCTGACCGGCAAGGAATTCGCGCTTCTGGCGTTGCTGGCGCAGCGACGCGGCCAGATCCTGTCCAAGACGGTGATTGCGGCCCAGGTCTGGGACATCAACTTCGACAGCAATACCAACGTGGTGGAAGTGGCGATCAAGCGGCTGCGCAGCAAGCTCGATGGCCCGTATCCCAGCAAGCTGCTGCACACCGTGCGCGGCATGGGCTACGTGCTGGAAGTGCGCGACGATGAGGGTGACGGTCGATGAGGATGTCGATTGCGCAGCGCCTGTCGGCGATGTTCGCGCTGGCTGCGCTGCTGGTGTTCACCCTGCTGGGCATCGGCGTGTACGGCGTGCTGGAGCGCCAGGTGGAGCGATATCAGTATGCCGAGTTGCAGACCAAGCTGCATGCGGTCAGCGGCAGCGTGGCCATGTGTGATACCCGCGAGCGCTGGACCAAGGTCCGTGAGAAAGTCGGCAATCTGATTTCCGGTGATCGCGACACGCTGGTCTGGGCGTGGAGCGATGATCCGACCTTCCGGATTGGCACCGCGCGTCCGCAGGTGCGGCCACCGGCCAAGGGCGATGCGGGGATGGGGACGTTGCAGCGGATAGGCGAGCACCCATTGCGCACCCTCTACGAGCACGTGCCAGGCAAGGGCGTGCGCCCGGCGGTGGATGTGTGGATCGGCATCGATTCCGCTCCGTACACGCATGCATTGCAGCGTTTCGTGGTGGCGCTGTGGGTCGCGGGGGTGCTGGGCGTACTGCTGGTGGCCGGGCTCGGCTACTGGATCGCGCGCCTGGGGCTGGCACCGCTGCGCGCGCTTTCGAACGAGGCGCGCTCGCTCAGTCCACAGCGGCTGTCGCAGCGCCTGGCGGCCGACGGCCTGCCGGCAGAACTGGGCCACCTGACCGGCGCGTTCAACGGCGCGCTGGACCGGCTGGAAGCGGCCTACACCCGCCTGGACGGCTTCAACGCCGACGTCGCCCACGAACTGCGCACTCCGCTGGCCAACCTGATGGGCCAGACGCAGGTGGCGCTGTCGCGGCCGCGCGACAACGCTGAGCTGCAGGAGGTGATGCAGTCCAACCTGGAAGAACTGGAACGGCTGCGTGCCATCGTCAACGACATGTTGTTCCTGTCGCGTGCCGGGCAGGGTGACATCGCCATGGAGACCCGTCAGGTTGCGCTGGCCGAGGAAGTGGCGGCCGCGGGTGACTTCCTCGAGCTGTTGTTCGAGGATGCCGGGTTGACCCTGCACGTCGAAGGCGACGCCACCGCACGCATCGACCCGTCGCTGTTCCGGCGGGCATTGACCAACCTGCTGCACAACGCCGTGCAGCATGCACGGCCCGGAAGCGAGGTGCGCGTGCAGCTGCAGGCCGAAGGCGAGGGCGCGCGCATCGCGGTGATGAACGAGGGGGCAGGCATCGCTGCCGAGCACCTGCCCCTGCTGTTCGAGCGCTTCTATCGCGTGGACCAGGCCCGTGAGTACCGGGGCGAACGCCACCACGGCCTCGGCCTGTCGATCGTCAAGGCCATCGCCATGCTGCATGGCGGCGACGTGTTCGTGGCCAGCCGCAATGGGCTGACCACGGTGGGGTTCACGGTGATGTGCTGAGGCTGTGGCTCAGCTGCGCTGGCCGTACTGGTCGGCAAACGCATCCGTGGCCCGCACCAGCGCGTCGACCGTGGCCGGCTCGTTCGCACTGTGGCCCGAGGTCACCATTTCCAGGCGTGCTTCCGGCCATGCCTTGGCCAGGTCCCAGGCGCTGCGCGGTGGGCAGATGATGTCGTAGCGGCCCTGTACGATCACGCCGGGCAGATGGCGGATGCGGTCGATATCGCGCAGCAGCTGGTTGGCTTCAAGGAAGATGCCGTTACGGAAGTAGTGCGCCTCGATGCGCGCCTTCGCCAGCGTGTCCAGCGGGTCATCGGTGGATACGGCGTCCACATCGTGCTGCAGGGTGGCGGCGTTGTCCTCCCAGCCCAGCCACGCCTGTGCCGCTTCGATGCGGGTGGCTTCATCGGCGCTGTCCAGGCGCGTCCAGTAGGCGGCGATCATGTCGGCGCGCTCGCCTTCTGGAATATAGGCCTCGTAGCGGTCCCAGCGTTCGGGGAAGATCCAGCGCGCACCGCCGCTGGCCTCTGCGAACCAGCGGTTCTCGATCTCGCGGCCGAGGAACACGCCGCGCACGATCAGGCCGGTCGCACGCGCGGGATGGGCCTGCGCATAGGCCAGCGACAGCGTCGAGCCCCACGAGCCGCCGTAGACCAGCCAGCGTTCGATGCCCAGATGCTCACGCACCTTCTCGATGTCGGCCACCAGCGCCTGCGTGGTGTTGTCGCGCAGCTCGCCGAACGGCGTGGAGCGCCCGCTGCCGCGCTGGTCGATCAGCACGATGCGGTAGCGCGCCGGGTCGAAGAAGCGGCGATGGGTCGGTGAAATGCCGGCGCCCGGGCCGCCATGCAGGTACACCACCGGTATTCCGTCCGGCGTGCCGCACTCCTCGATGTGCAGGGTGTGCAGATCGCTCACCGCCAGGGTGAACTCGCGGTAGGGCTCGATGGCCGGGTACAGGATGCGCATGACGGGTGTCTCACAAGCAGGGCCTGCCAGCATACCTCCCGCCGTGGCAGCCGGTACGCAGGTGTCGCACCTGATCGCAGGATGGCCGTCGGCTTTCAGGCAACCGCGGCGTGGCAGTCATGGGGCGATGCGCGAAGGAAGCGGCGAGCGGATTCCAGCAGCCGTGGGGACCCGGCATCCAGCGCCGCGCCCGCATATTCGCCCACTACATGCAGCGTGCCGGCACCGGCCCCGTTGCAACGGTGCCCCAGCAGCAGCACCGGCACGCCGGCCAGGCGTGCAAGTCGGAGCGGCGCCGGCACTGCATCACTGGAGGCCACGTCATTCATGGTCAGCAGCGTAAAGACCCTGGCCCCGCGCCGCAGCTGGCGCCACGCCATGCCGCGCGTTCCAGCGCAATCCACGTCCAACCGGTGCCCCACGCGCTGCAAGGCCAGTAGCGTGCGGTATGCGCGTGACTGCTCGTGATGGGGGCAGTGCACGAAGTAGTGCGCCGGGGCGCCTGGACGATCCAATGCCGCGGCCAGCCCAAGTTCGGCGTCGCCGCTCGGCAGCAGGCAGACCACGCCGCGGCGGCCGCCGGCAGCGGGCCATAGACCATGCGGGTCGTACCAGACCATCGTTCGCAGGTGGCGTTGCAGTTCGCCGTGCGGAAGCGATAGCAGTCGGTGCCGGCGCACCCTTCGCAGCCAGGCGCGGGCCAGCGCACGCGCTGTCCATCGGGTAGCCTCCGCCTGTGTACACCCTGAGGCGCGCACGCGTGCGCGCAGGAGGGTGAACCGGCGCGCCACCAGCATCGGGCCCAGCCAGGTGAAGGCCTGTTCGGCAAGCCAGGGATACAGCCAGCCGGGCAACAGGCGTGATGCCAGCACGCCAAGCCGCAAACCGGCGCGCCGGCAGGCGTAGCCCAGCATCAGCTTCAGCGCCCATAGGCGCTCTCGCATCCTCCTTCCCTGCATGGCCGCACTCCCGCTCTGGTTCTGGGGCAGGATGGCGGGCCGGGAGGCCGCGACACAGCGGACAAGTTCGAAATCTCGATGGCGGGTGAATGCGTCATTCATGGACCCGTTTTTGGACATCGTCCTACATCTGCGCCGGGCGGCAGCTTCCATGCTGATGACCCAGCCTTCATCAGGCGCTTCGGAACACGACCACCATGGCGTCCGCCGCCCCTTCCATTGCAGATACCCTGCGCCGCCTGCGTACCCGTACCAAGGCGGGCGCGGCGGCTGCGGGCGAGCTGACGGCGCTCAAGCGCTACCCACGGCGCCTGATGCTGGCCTGCGGCGCAGTGCTCAGCCTGTTGTCGATCAGCGTGCTGGTCACCCTCATCGTGGTGCAGGTGAACAGCTACGAAGCACGCCGCATCGCCGAATTCCGCCGTGCCCACAACGCATTGCAGATCCAGCTGGGCCGGCAGGACGCCAGTTATGCACGGCTGGCCAACATGGCCGAGTACGCGTGGGGCCGGAACATCCAGCTTGGCCAGGACAGCCCGGAGGCGCTGCGCACGGCCTACCTGCAGGGCGACCAGCGCCTGGTGGTGGTGGCCGACGACGCCAGCAAGCCGCAGATGGCACTGGGCCTGGCCACCACCACGTGGGCGCCGCGAACGCTGGAGCGTTACCTGGAGCTGAGCGCGGCGGTCTCGCTGATCCAGCGGCTGACCAGCACGCCGAACGACGGCGAACCCGCCAGTGTGTCCTACTTCTTCGATCCTAGTGGCCAGTATCTCTCGCTGGACAAGGGCCTGACCGAGCGCAGCCTGCGCGAGGCACTGGCGGTCACGTCGCGTGCCGAGGTGTTCGAGCACCTGCGGGCGCCGGCGCATCTTCTGGCACCCGCGTCAAGCGTCGATCAGATGCCGTTGCTGGAAAGTGTCGCCAGCAGCAATCAGCCGCGGCGAACCTTCGGGCGCCATCCCATCAGTGGCGAAGCGTCACTGGTGTCGGTGTTCCAGGCCAGCGAAGGAGGGCGGCCGTTCGCCACATTCGTCGCCTATGAACCGGTTGCCGGCCTGCAGGCCCTGCTGGCCCGCAACAGCCAGGGCTACCTGTCGCTGCTTGATCGTGGCGGCCTGCGCCTGTTGTGCGCCAACCAGCCGGCAGCGGCACGCCACGGCCCTGGCGTTGATCGCGACTGGGTGCTGCTCGGCGATGCCACCCGTGCGCGCTACCACAATGGCCGCTTCACCCTTGCACTGGCGGTGGAAGGGACGCCGTGGACCCTGGTGGAAACCTACTGCTGGGCAGACATCCTGCGTGGCATCACCCCGATGCTGCTGAGCAGTGCGGCGATGCTGCTGGGGGGGCTGGTGCTGCTGTGGGGGTTGCTGCTGTGGCTGCATCGGCGCATGTACTCGCCGGCGCTTCGCCAGGTGAAGGCGATCTATGCCCGTGATCGGCGCCTGCGCCTGTTGCTGGAACACGTTCCGGTCGGCGTGGCATTGATGGATGCGGCCACCGGCGACATCCAGGACTGGAATGGCCCGTTGCAGGACATGGACCGGGCCACCGGATCGCGGTTGATCCGGCGGCTGCGGGCTGCGGTGACGACGACCGACCTCAGCAACGGCCCGGTCACCCTCAGCGAGGACCTGCCGCAGGTGCTCGATCATGGGCAGCGCCTGTTCCACCGCACGCGCCTGTACTGTGGCAATGGAAGCTGGCCGGGCAGCGTACTGCTGATCGTGGAGGACATCAGCGACCACGTACGTGCGATACAGCACGAGCAGGTGCGCTGGGCCGAGGCCGAGGCGGGCAGCCATGCCAAGTCGAATTTCGTGGCAGCCATGAGCCACGAACTGCGCACGCCGCTGCACGGCATCATCGGTCATCTGGAACTGCTGGGCCGCGCACCGCTGCCGGCCGAGGCCAGTGAACGGGTGCTGCGTCTGCGCCAGTCGGCCGATGCGCTCATGGACGTCATCACCGACGTGCTGGACCTGTCGCGCATCGAGTCCGGGCAGTGGGCGCTGCACCCCGAGCGCTTCTCGCCAGTGGCGATGCTGGAACGCGTGGCCCTGCTGTATGCCCCGGTGGCGCAGGCCAAGGGCCTGCAGCTGGATTGCGTGGTGGACCCGGGTGTACCGACCGCGGTGGTCGCGCCGATGGGCACGATCGAGCGGGTGCTGCGCAATCTGGCCAGCAATGCATTGAAGTTCACAGCTTCGGGGCGGGTGCAGCTGCGCGTGTCCTGCCTGCGCGGCGAGGGCGGCAGCCATCTGCGCCTGGAAGTAACCGACTCCGGCATTGGCCTCAGCGCTGACGAATGCGCGCGCCTGTTCCAACCCTTCGTGCAGGCCGATGCCAGCATCCTGCAGCGTTTCGGCGGGTCCGGGTTGGGCCTGGCCCTGTGCCAGCAGCTGTGCGAGTGCATGGGCGGGCGAATCTGGGTGGAAAGCACGCAGGGAGTCGGCAGTCGCTTCATCGCCGAGGCGCCGCTGCTGGGCACCCCCAGTGTCCGTCCGTCGGTGCCCCTGCAGGGTCACTCGATCGGCCTGCTGGCCTCGGCCGGGCCCTGGCGTGACGAGCTGGGGCGGCGGCTGCAGGACTGGGGCGCGCAGGTGCAGTACCTCAGCCCGTTGGAGCACGGCGCCCCGCCTGTTGCCGGCCTGGCCGCCATCGTGCTGTTCGAACCGGCGCCGGACCAGCTGCTGCGCCTTGCCGAGCGCGGCATTCCGCGCGTGCTGGTCAGCCGCGATGGCCCGGTGCGAGCACGCTGGGACGGGCAGACCGCCATGGTGTCCTGCTATGCCAGCAATGCGCTGTACCAGGCCGTGCAGCGGGTCCTGCCGACGCCAGCGCCCAGCCTGACAGCCTGTACTGCAATCGGATAAATTGCATGGGCACTCACCTCAGGATCACGGTCATGGCAGGCTCAGACGCAGTGCATGGCCCCAACAGGCGCGCGGCCGCCACGCGCCTGGACGACCTGCGCCAGCTGCGCCGCCGGCTGCTGTTCGGGGGTGGTGCGCTGATCACCGTGCTGGTGCTGCTGACCGCCATCGTCAGTTCCATCGCCGATGTCGAGGAGTTCCATGCCCGCGAACGGCACTCGTTCAACGAGGCACGCGCTGCGGTCGAGTACTACCTGCTGCAGCGTGATCGTGCCTACGCCACCTCCATCAACGGCAATGACGTGCTGTGGCGCGACCAGCGCCCGGGGCTGGTTGCCACCGGCGCTGCACTGGCCGGGCGTTTCCACGCGCAGGGCGAAGAAGTGCTGGTGCGCGCCGAAGGACGCACTGCGGTGCCGTGGCTAGTGTTGGGGCTGAAGAACAATCCGTTGCCGGAACAGGAGCTGGCCGCCTACCTGGGCATGGTCGACATCTACTCGGCCTACACCGCCGATTCGATCACCTCGCAGAATGCCGCCGGGCCACTGCTGGTCTATGCCTACGAGCCGCAGGGGCGGCTGCTGGCGGTGTCCAACATCCGTGACGAATCCCAGCTGCTGCAGACCCTGGGCGTGGCCACCCGGCAGCAGGCCTTTGCACGGCTGCTGCACGAAGAAGCGCAGGTCCGCCAGGTACCGCCGCGGCCCGGCCCGATCCGCGAGGCCGCACGCGAGGGGCGCCTGCTGTCGCGCTATGACATCAACCCGTTCACCGGCCAGCCATCGCTGGTCGGCATGGTTACCCTTGCCGAGGGCACGAGCCCGTACTTCCGCCGCGTGGTGTTTGAATCGATCGGCACCATCAAGGCCCAGCTGGAAGCGCGTGAGCAGGGCCGCTACCTGGTCACCACCGCAGACCGGCAGGTCGTGCTCAGTACCGGTGGCTTGACCAGCCGGGAACAGAACCTGCTGATGACACTGCCCTCAGGCAACGCGGGGCGCGCGGGCGCACAGCCGCTGCGTCGCTACAGCCACGGGCGGTTCGTGGTGGCGTGCAGGCTTCCGGGCGTTGACTGGACGCTCGGCCACGTCTACGACTGGTCTGATGTCTGGCGCAGCCAGGGGCCTTACCTGCTGGCGCGCGCGCTCAGCGCATTGCTGATCATCGGCCTGCTGTGGTGGCTGCTGCAACGCATCGACCGGCGTGTCTTCACTCCGGCGCTGGCCGATGCGTCCCGGGTGTACGAGAGTGAAGCGCTGAGCCGGGTCATCATCGGCACCGCGCCGATCGGCCTGGCGCTGTTGTCGCGGAGCAACGGCGAACCGCTGCTGCAGAACGACGCGGCACGCCAGCTGGTCGAGACCGTGCATGAAGCCGGCGAGGACACCACGCTGCCGCCGCTGTATGCGCGCCTTGCCGAACTGGGCCGCAATGCCAGCATCGATGAAGTGCTGGAACTGCAGTGGTCTCCCGCCGAATCGGGTACCGCCACCCAGCTGCAGATCAGCATGGCGCAGGCCACCTATTACGAACAGCCGGTGTGGGTGTGCGCACTGCGCGACGTCACCGCGCAGGTAGAGCTGGAAGACAACCTGCGCCGCGCACGCGAGGATTCCGAAGCCGCACGCCAGTCCGCCGAGGCGGCCAACCGGGCCAAGTCCGCCTTCGTGGCCACAATGAGCCATGAGATCCGCACGCCGCTCAACGGCGTGCTGGGCCATCTGGAACTGCTGGCCCGTTCGCCGCTGCAGCCAGGGCAGCGCGAGCGCCTGGACCGCATCCGCTTCTCGGCCGACGCGCTGATGCGCATCATCAGTGACGTGCTGGATTTCTCCAAGATCGAGGCCGGCCAGCTGGACGTGGAGCCCGTGCCCTTCGCGTTGCGTCCCCTGATCGAAGGCGTGGCGCTGCTGTTCGCGCCCGACGCGCTGCGCAAGGGCGTTCGCCTGTACTTCACCGTGGACGCGGCGGTGGACCAGCTCTGCGTAGGCGATGCCCATCGCATCCGCCAGATCCTCACCAACCTGGTGGGCAACGCGGTCAAGTTCACCGAGTCCGGGCGCATCCTGCTGCGGGCAGAAATGCAGGGCGGGGCAGGGCAGGATACTCAGCTGCGCGTGCAGGTCATCGACTCCGGCATCGGCATGAGCCCTGAGCAGGCCGCGCAACTGTTCCAGCCATTCCAGCAGGCCGACGCCAGCGTTTCGCGCCGCTACGGCGGCAGTGGGCTTGGCCTGGCGCTGTGCCAGCAGATCGCGCAGGCCATGGGCGGCCAGGTGTCGGTGGAAAGCACGGAAGGGGTTGGCAGCAGCTTCACCCTGCTGCTGCCGATGCAGGTACAGGCGTTGCAGCCACCGCCCATGCAGCCGCTGCTGGGCCGACGGGTTACCGTGCTGTCCAGCACACCGGAATGGCGTGCCGAGATGGAGCGCCTGCTGGTGGCGTGGGGGGCGAATACCACACTGCTCGACCGGCCGAAGAACGGCGACGAGGGCGGCGACGCGCTGCTGATCGTGGGCGACCACCGCGCGTGGAGCATTGAGGAAGAGCTGCAGCTGATGCAGGGCTACGCGCGCACCGTGCACGCCCATGCGCAGGGCCCGCTCAGCGCGGAAACACGTGGCGACCGCATCGAGGTCAGCAGCTATGCCAGCGAGGCCGTGCTTGAGGCACTGGGGCCCGGCGAAAGCGTGGACGGCCGCCCGCCTGCCGCCACGCCCGCGCCAGTGCCGGCGGCCAGCGAGGCCCGCGGGCGCGTGCTGCTGGTGGAAGACAACGCGGTGAACCGCGAGCTGATCCAGCAGCAGCTGGAAGAGATCGGCTTTGCGGTGGACACCGCCGAGAACGGCGAGGAAGCCCTGGTCCAGTGGCAGGACGGACGCTATCGCGCGGTGCTGACCGACATCAACATGCCGGTGATGGATGGCTATGCGCTGGCGCGCGAACTGCGCCAGCGTGGCCAGTCGCTGCCCATCGTGGCGATCACCGCTACCGCACTGGCCAGTGAGCGCGAGCGTTGCCTGGCAGCCGGCATCGATGATCTGCTGCTGAAGCCGCTCAACCTGGAACGCCTGGAGGCAGGGTTGGCGCGCTGGGAATCGTCATCCGGCAAGGTTGAACGCAAGCCGCCCACGCAGCCGGTTCCGCGTACGGTTTCGGCAGCGATCCGCAGGATCTTCGTCGACACCGGCGACAAGGATCTGCAATCCATCGCCGACGCCCGCGCGCAGGGCAATGCCAGCTACCTGCTGGAGCGCATCCACGCCTTCAAGGGGGCATTGCAGATGCTGGGTGAGCACTCCCTGGCCGAGCAGTGCGGCGCCATCGAGCGCGACCTGCGCGATGCGATGCCTCTGGACGAAGAAGCACTCGACGCGCTGCAGGCAGCGCTGCAGGCACGGCTGGATGACTACCGGCGTGATCTGGAGCAGCCGTCGTGAGTGCGTGGGCTATACGGCCACGGCCTTCACCCCTGCGGCTTCAGCCCCAGGTCGGCAGCGAAGGTCAGCAGCTCGGCGTCACGCTCGATGCCCAGCTTGCGCATGGCGTTGTTCTTCTGCGTGCTGACGGTCTGCTTCTTGCGGTCAAGCTTCCTGGCGATCTCGGCCACGCTCAGGCCGGCAATGAACAGTTCAACCACCTCCTGCTCGCGCGGCGACAAGGCGGTGACGCGGCGCTGCTCGCGACGATCCAGCATCTCGGCCACGCTGGGCGAGAGAAAGCGGCGGTTGGCGTAGGCCGCCATTACCGCCGACTGCACATGCTGCAGGTCGTCGCCCTTGCTGACGATGCCATGCACGCCGTGCGCATCCAGCCGGTTGAGCAGCGAGGGCTGGTCCAGCCCGGTCATCACAACGATACGCAGCTGCGGGAAGTGCGCGGCCAGGAAGTCCAGCAGCGCCAGCCCGTCACCATGCGTACCGCCCGGCATCGCATAGTCGGTGACCAGTACATCGCAGGGTTCACGCTGCAGCAGCGCCACCAGTTCGGTCGAATCCTGCGCCGCACCGATGCAGTGCAGCGCCGGCGCCTCATCCAGCACGCTCTGCACGCCCAGCCGTATCACCGGGTGATCGTCGGCAACCGCAACGCGGATGGACAGCTGGGTCATGGGGTCGGGCGTCCGGTCGTCATCAAGGGTGCGAACCATTTCCAGGAGAAAGCAGCATGAACATCCGCATCGTCATCGCCGATGACCATCCCGTCATTCTGGCCGGCGTGCGCGAAGCGCTCGGCAGCGAGCCAGGCATCACGGTGGTCGCTGGCGCCGAGGATTCTACGTCATTGGTTGACGCTATGAGCAAGTTGCCGGTGGACGTCGCGGTGACCGACTTTTCGATGCCCGGCGGCAAGTATGGCGACGGCGCCGCCTTGCTCGGCTTCCTGCGCCGCCGCTTCTCCGGAATCCCACTGGTGGTGCTGACCGGCGTCGGCGGTATCCAGGTACTGGCCAGCATCCGCAAGGCCGGTGTTGCCTGCATTGTCGCCAAGGCTGACCCGATCAGCGAACTGGCCAGCGCCATCCGTGCCGCGCGCAATGGCGAAGGCTATCTATCGGCCGATGTCGAGCGTCAGCTGGCCTCCCAGCCGGCGTCTGGCGAGGCGCGTCTGACCAAACGCGAAGCCGAGGTGCTGCGCTTGATCGCCGAGGGCCTCAGCCAGACCGAGATTGCCGCGCAACTGCAGCGCAGCCGGCAGACCATCAGCACGCAGAAGCACTCCGCCATGCGCAAGCTGGGCATGCAGCGCCCGGCGGAGATCTTCGAGTACGCCGTGCAGACCGGCATGGTGTCAGCCTCGCAGGCAATGCGTGCGCGTCGGGTCGATCACGATGACGGCGACTGATCCAGCGGCAATCAGACATCGTCCGATGGATTGGTGTGGCACGACAGATACGGTGAAAGGGCCTATTGATCCACACCCAGGAGTCGCCGTGCCAAGCTCGCTCGATGCACGCATCGCAGCCTTGATGTGCCGTTTCTCGCAACTTACACCCCTCGCGCAGCGGCGATTCACCGAGTTGCTCAATGCTTACCTGTACGCGTCCCCGGCACAACGCCGGCGCCTGCGTCTGCGCTGGCAGGCGCAGCAGTCCAATGAATGTGATGATGATGTGAAAAATTCGAACTAGTCAGACAGCTGGCGCTGACCCTGGAAGGCATCGTATGCGGTGCCGAAGGGTGTGCCGTTGAGTGGACGCCCCGGCCTCCCCATCAACGAGCACCGAAATGAAGAAGACATCGAACCTGCTGGCAGCGAGCCTGCTGCTGGCCTGCTGCGCACCCGCTGCGAGCCTGTGGGCTGCGGAGGCGAACCTTTCGCCCAACACCAATGGCGGCACCGGGCATCTGCCCTCTGGCTACAGCCAGCTGAACTTCCTGATGGAGAACGGTGATTGGGCGCCGGTCATCAGGTTGCCGACAACGCCGACCCAGAGCGACCGGGTGAGCCTGTACTCCGAAGCACGCTGGGCTGCGCGCCTGGACCTGGCCGGCACGGCATTTGAGTCGGCACGCGGCGTGGTCGTCAGCCCGTGGGACCTGCTGGATCTGGCCTGGAACGCTCACGCAGGTCGATGGGATGTGCAGAACGGCCAGATCGCCCGCGCTCTGCTGGGGCCCAACAAAGCAGTGGATCGCATCGCCTCATCGCAGCACCTGATCACCCAGTACACCATGGCGGACGGAGAGCATGCTGGCGAGCTGCACCTGCCGCTGCAGGCGCCGAACAATGCGGTGCTGACCGTGGCCAATCGGGCCACCTGGTCCACCCGCATCAATCTCGGCAATGACCACAATCCGCGTTGGCGGACCTGCGGCTCCCGCACGGACTGTGTCTTCGCGTATGACACCAGAAAGGGCGGCTGGCATGCCGCGGATCGCAGCAGCAGCGTGCGCCCGGTGGCGGAGCTGCCGTTCCCGGTAAGCGGCGTGATGCGCGTGGAAATCAATGCGGCGATTGATCCGGCCTCGCAGATGACCCTGCCGAAGCATGCAGTGCATGGTGACGTCTACGTATTCCTGGACGAAGCCGGTCTTGACGAACATCGCGTCGCAGCGACGCACACTTCGATGCCGGCGTCCCGGGGCCTGCCGAAGGGCCAGGAGCTGCGCATGCGCTACAGCGCCATTGACGAGCTTTGGCACGTTCAGAACTAGAGCGCAGAAAGGCCGGCATGGCGGTCCAAAAGCGAATTTAGTCGTCGTCCTATGCCTGCCAATCCGTCGCATCCGTAGCATTTGATCTCGAAGGCAGGGTCCTTCGCTCAAGCCCCAGCACAGCGCGGCTTGAACACCAGAAACCACTCACAACAGGAATTCATTCCCATGAACAAGATTGCAATCGCACTGTCCGCCGCGCTCTCGCTGGGCGCTATCGCCTCGGCCAACGCTGCCGACGCCACCGTCAACTTCACCGGCAAGATCGAAGCACTGACCTGCAAGTTCACCATCGGTGGCAGCTCGACCCTCAGCGTGGACATGCCGACGATTTCGGCGTCCTCCATCAACAATGGTGCCCCCCGCGAAAAGGCGTTCAACCTGCAGCTGGGCGACGGCACCACCAAGTGTGCCGATGGCACCTACACCTTCACCTTCAAGGGTGCCAACGTCAACGCTGATGGCCGACTGAACAATACGGTGTCCAGCGGCGATGAAGCCAAGGGTGTTGAACTCGCCATCGACGCGGACGGCATGCCGCTGAACCTGGCCACCGGCGACGTGACCAAGGTCATCAGTGGTAGCACCGGTTTTACCAATATTCCGATGGTTGCGCGCTACGAGCAGGCGTCTGGCGCCACGGCCCAGGACGGTGATTTCGCCACTGCAATGGAGATCTTCGTCTCGTACTGACGAAGCGCCCCCGCCTTCCAGGGCCGCAAGGCCCTGGACACCCCTCGATCCGGAGTAGACGTCATGTCCTTCATCAACAGGAATCTTGTGCTGGCTGGAGCCATGGCCGCACTGACGCTGGTTGCACAGACTGCAGAAGCCGGCGTGGTGATCGCTGGAACGCGGGTGATCTTCCCGGAACAGGAGCGTGAGGTCACGCTCCGTCTGTCCAACACCTCGCAGACTCCGTCATTGGTTCAAGCGTGGATTGACGACGGTGATCCGCGCGCCACGCCGGAGCAGTCGGCGGGGGTTCCGTTCGTGATCCGTCCGCCCGTGTTCCGCATGAATGCCGGGGCCGGCCAGGTACTGCGCATCCTGCATACCGGGCAACCCATGCCGGCCGATCGCGAAAGCCTGTACTACCTGAACGTGCTGGACGTGCCTGCAGCAGCGCCCGCGGCTGAAGGGCAGGCGCACATGAAGTTGATCGTGCGCTCGCGCCTGAAGCTGTTCTATCGGCCCAAGGGCCTGCCCGCTGTGGGTGCGTCCAAGGTCGCCTCGCAGCTGGCCTGGTCGGTGTCCCGCGATGCGCAGGGCTGGGTGCTGCAGGCCAACAACCCAAGTGCTTATCACGTGAACATCAATGCAGTGATCAGCAGCGAACGGATCCCGGCGGGTCTGGCAACGCCCTTCGCCACCACCCGCTATCGGCTGAGCCAGGCGCAGTACAGCGCCTTGGGCAAGACGGTCACCTTTGAAGTCGTCAACGACCATGGCGCGGTGAAGGAAGTGACAGCACCGCTCACCCGGTCCTGATTCCAGCTTTTCCGACGCCCATTGCTCTTCTGCCTCCGGGCCCCGCAGGGGGTCGCAGGACTCCCTTTGCCTACTCGCAGGACTTCGCCATGAACCGACATCCGACAGCTTCGCCGCGCCAGCATCGCCTTGCCGCCGCCGTGCTTGTCGCGCTGCTACCGGCAGCGGCGATGGCGGCCCCGGCGCTGGAGTTCAACTCAGACCTGCTGTACGGCAGTGGCATCGACCTCAGCCGCTTCGAGCGTGATGACCTTTCCCCGGGCATCTACAGCGCCGACATCAGCGTGAACGGTGCCCTGGTGGGCCGCCGCGATGTGAACGTGCGCGATATCGATGGACGCTCCACGGTCTGCCTGACCCCTGAGCTGCTGGCCATGATGGGCTTCGATGAGGCCAAGCTGGACGCCGCACGCACCAGCGGCGAGCATGCCGATCTGCTGCCGTTCCCCGATGCGCCAAGCTGCGAGGATATCGCGCGCTTCATTCCTGCTGCCACGCTCAACCTCAATATGGGCGAACAGGTTCTGGAGGTCAGCATTCCGCAGGCTTACATGCGTTCGAACCTGCATGGCTGGGTTGGCCCGGACCGTTGGGACCAGGGCATCAATGCCGCCTTCGTGAACTACAGCTTCAGCCACACGCGCTTCGAATCCAACGGCCGCAGCAGCGACCATACCAGCGCCAGCATCGATGCTGGCTTGAATCTGGGTGCCTGGCGCGTGCGCCACAACGGCTACTTCTCGCATAGCAGCGAAAGCGCTTTCAACTATGCCGCCGGCAACACCTACGCGCAGCGCGAGGTCCGTCGTTGGAACGCGCAGCTGACGCTGGGCGAATCGTCTACCGATGGTGACCTGTTCAAGTCGGTGGGCTACCGCGGCATCAATGTAAGCACCGATCCGCGCATGCTGCCGGAAACGGCCACCAGCTATGCGCCGGTGGTGCGTGGCGTGGCGCAGACCAATGCGCGGGTGACCATCCGCCAGCGCAATCAGGTGATCCTGGAAACCACGGTCAGCCCGGGTCCGTTCGAGATCGACGATCTGCGCAACATGTCGGTCGGCGGTGATCTGGAAGTGGAAGTGACCGAGGCCGATGGCCGTGTGGAAACCTTCGTGGTTCCGTACGCGTCGGTGCCCAGCCTGCTGCGTCAGGGTCAACAGCGCAGCAGCGTCACCGTGGGCGAACTGCGCACCAATGGCGCCACCGCACCGCGATTCGTTCAGGCCACTGTGCGCCACGGCCTGGGCAGCGCCTTCACGGGCTACGGTGGTCTGCTGGCCGCCGAAGACTACCGCGCCATCGTACTGGGCGGTGCGGTAAACACCCGCATCGGCGCCTTCTCCGGCGACGTAACCTTCTCCGATGCGCGCTTGCCGGCTTCGGTGGAGGGCTTCGGCCGCCGCATGCAGGGGCAGTCGTATCGCCTGGCCTATAGCCGCACCTTTACCAAGGCCACCAGCTTCACCCTGGCGGCCTATCGCTACTCCACCGACGGCTATCTGGATTTCAGCGACGCCGCGCGCATGCAGGCCGAGCTCGAAGCGGGCGTTTCGCGCCCGACGATCTCGCGCCAGCGCAGCCGCCTGGACCTGACGGTCAACCATCGTCTGCCCAAGGGTTCGCTGTACCTGCAGGGCAGCACCACGGACTACTGGAGCGACAATCGCCGCTCCACCAACTTCAGCCTGGGCTACAACGGCCGGCTGGGCCCTGCGTCGTACAGCATCAGCGCCCGTCGCAGCATGGAATCGTCGCTGTCTGGCGGCTTCAAGACCGCCAGCACGGGCGGCTACCTGAGCGTGCACATGCCGCTGGGCCGGGCCCCGGCGGCACCGCGCCTGGGCGTCACGGTCAACAACGACCGCTATGGCACCGGCTACAACGGCAGCCTGGACGGTCAGTTCGGCAGCGATCGCCAGGGCAACTACAACGTCGCGCTGGGTAGCAATGGCAACGGCCATGACATCGGTGTTGGCGTGGGCTACCAGGCCCCCAAGGCAACCCTGGGGGCGTCGTGGACGCGCTCGAGCGCAGGCCAGCAGTTCGGCGTGTCAGCCAGCGGCAGCGTGCTGGCGCACGGCCAGGGTGTCGCCTTCTCGCAGCGCCTGGGCGACACCGTCGCACTGTTGCACGTGCCGGGCGCGGCCAACGCCGCTGTGGGCCACCATCGCGGCGTGAAGACCAACAAGAACGGATTCGCTGTCGTGCCGTACCTGAGCCCGTATCGATTGAATGAAGTCTCCGTAGATCCCAAGGGCCTGCCGATGGACGTTGAGCTGAAGGCCGGCTCTGCCAGCACGGCACCGACCGCAGGTGCCGTGGTCAAGCTGGTCATCCCCACCGCAAGCGGCCGAAGTGCATTGATCGAAGCCATGGACGAACGGGGCCTGGCACTGCCGTTCGGCCTGGATGTCTACGACGAAGCAGGCGAAGTGGTGGGCGTAGTGGGGCAGGGCAGCCGGCTGTGGGTGCGCGGCATCAACGAGTCGGGCCAGCTCTACGTCAATGCGGGTAACGAAGGTGGGCAGCGCTGCACCATCGCGTACAACCTGGCCGATTCGGCCAGCGATGAACTGCACCTCAGCCGCTGTGTTGCGCATGGCATCGCGGACGCAGCCGGTCCGGCACCGTCCACCCGTGGTGCGCCGAACTAAGGTGCGCCTTTCGGCATCCTTCAACTCGAGACAGGCAGAATTCACCATGAAACTAGCAATCAGGACAGGAAAGGGCGCCTTGGCCATAGTGTTGTTGATGGGCGCTTGGGCCGCGCAGGCGTGCACTGCAAACTACGATGAAATGCGCCCTCTAACGTCGGGGAATGATTTCACCTATTCCGGGGTTCGCCGGCCGCTGACCGAGTGGCAGGAGATGTGGGGCAGCTATGTGGACCCGGCAGCGAGCTTCTATGTCGACTGTACGGTAGGTAGCACCTACTCGCTCAATGTATCCCCTCAGCTGGCCTACGTGGGATACGAGGTCGATGGCGCTGCCGTGTTCGAGGTGGCAAGCAACGTGGGCGTGCAGTTCAGGATTGTCGAAGGTACTTCCGGCTTTGGCAGCGCGAGAAGCGTGGGTAGCACCGGCTCGAATCTCAACGTGGAGGCGCTCGGCACCGGTCGTGCTCGATTCAAATTATGGTATCGCTACATCGCCATTGTTGATGTCGGC
Organism: Stenotrophomonas sp. GD04024; assembly: GCF_029837545.1. NCBI lineage: Bacteria > Pseudomonadati > Pseudomonadota > Gammaproteobacteria > Lysobacterales > Lysobacteraceae > Stenotrophomonas > Stenotrophomonas sp. GD04024. The sequence continues at coordinate 50,618 of NZ_JAOEDV010000019.1, forward strand.
TCTGCAATGTCGCTGAAAATGAACCCGTTCACCTGGGCCATCACCAATTTCAGCGATGGGAGCTTGAGTTTCGGCAAGGGATCGGCCGCAGACGACATCAAGCTGTATGTCCCGCCACCGCCACGGTCGTGTTGGTTCGTACGAAGTCCTCCGGCCAGTGTTGCATTGCCCCTTACCACGGTCGGCATGCTGGAGCGGACAGGTAGCGGGCCGGAGCAGGCGTTCACCTGGAGCTTCAACTGCAACTCCACCGCATCGGGAGCGAACATAACCTACACGCCCGGTACCAGTACCACAGACCCAAAGTCAGGGCGGATGTCCATTGAAGCAGGCGTTGGCGCAGCCGAGGGTGTCGAGCTTGAGGTGCGGCGCGCCATCAGCTCCGGTTCTACCAGGAGGCCGGTGGAGTTCAACAAGGTCTCGAGTCGGGGAACGAGCGGGACGGAATACCTGGACGTACGTTACGTACCCATCACCGGGGCGGAATTGAAGCCAGGAGTAGCCAACGGCAGCCTGAAAATCAATCTGGACGTGTACTGATTCCGGCAGTTGCCTGCGCAGCTGCCGGAATGAAGAAGGAGCAAGCGTGATGCTGCTGTATAGAATTGTCTTTGCAATGGGTCTGCTGGCACTGTCATTCATCAGCCGGGCCGATATTGCCATCCAGGCCACGCGGCTTGTTCATCAAGGCAGCGAGCGGATGGTGGTGCAACGCATCTGGAACCAGGGTGAGGTGGCCTCGATGATCCAGTCATGGATCGACACCGGCCAAGGCAACGACTCACCCCAGGCCGATCGCTTGCCCTTCTTCGTTACGCCACCGCTGTTCCAGCTGGAGCCTGGCCGCAACCGTGACATCAGCGTAAGGCTGGTGGACGCGGCCTCACTTCCGCGCGATCGCGAGTCGTTGTACTGGCTGAATATTCTGGATCTTCCCGCATCAAAGAAGACGGCCGACGCCATGAACATCAGTTATGCGGTGCGTTGGCGGGTGAAGCTGTTCCATCGGCCTGCCGGCCTGGCCGGGGCGGCGGAGGCTGCGCCGGCGCAGCTGGCCTGGAGGATGCAGAAGGGCGAGGCGGGTGTGGTGCAGCTTCGCGCCCAGAATGACACGCCCTACCACATCAATCTGCGCGAGCTGAGCGTGGGCGATGCGGAGATTGAGCTGGACCCGGACAGTGCGGTAATTGCACCTTTTTCCGAATGGACGGTCGGGATTCCGGAACCGGCTGCAAGGAAGGGAGCTGTGGTGAAGGTGCTGTGGCTGGATGACAAGGGGGAGGGTCAGTCCCTGCAGGCCAATGTGAGCTGCTCGTCGGAGCAGTGCACCGGTTTGTGATCCGGGCCCGCTGGGGGGCGCCTTGCGTGCCCGGCCCGGGCCGGGTAGTGGTACTGCATACCGGGCAGAGCGGCGCCGAAACTGGGGTGCGCATCATGGTGAAGTTCATCCGCATGGGTGATGTGCCCCGAGGAACCTTTCCCACCGATCTGACCATGGTCATCCAGACGCGCCTGTATGAAGACCCGTTCGCCGAGCCGTTGCGGGCGGACTTCTGGCTCGCACTCACCACATTGAAGATTGCAGATCCGCCCAGTTGCAGGATGCGGACCCAGGAAGTGAACATGGGCACCCTCTCGCCCGCGTCGTTCAGCGGCGTCGGCAGCCACGCCGGGCGCCGCAGCTACGATCTGGTGCTGGACTGCGAAGCCGGTGTCGGCCAGGTGGACTATCAGGTGGTGCCCACCACGGTGGTGATCAACAGCGAGCTGGGCCTGGCTGAAGCCAGCGGCGGGGTGGGCGGCGTGGCGTATCAATTCCTCAATGCAGATGGCTCGCCCATGCGCTTCTATGCCACCGACCTGTTCGGCCATGGGGGCAGCAAGCGAGGTAGTGCTGACCAGGACCTTCGGCGTGCGTTTCCAGCAGACCCTGCCTACCATCACGCCCGGGCCGGCCAACGCCGGGCTGATGTTCAGCCTTGCCTTCCCATGAATCGCGCAGGCAGCGCCGCGTGCCCCGCGGTGTCCTTGCAGTGACTATGGCAAGGATGCCTTGCGCGTTGTACTGGGGCGGGGTATATCTCGGGCAGCCCCTGCCCGTGAGGCGTTATGTTGGCCAGCGTTCGGAGAATACGTTTGCCGATGCTCAGGAGCGGACCGTGTGCGGCCGCCTGGCCGGTCATGCTGTGCGTGCTGATGGTACTTGCGCCATCCGCGCGCGCTGCCAGTTGCAGCGCAGGAACAGGGACGGCCGTTTTTGCCGCGCCTGCCTCGATTGAGTTCTCGACAAAGGGCGTGGCCAATAATGCTGCATTGACCCCCTGGATCCCGGTCAACGCCAGTACGGGGGGAGTGGTTGCTGACTTCCGCTGTGCCGCCAGCGTGCACGTCAGTTATCGCGGCATCAGCCACGGAGGCTTCATTGCCGAGCGCTATGTTGAAGGTGGAGCATCCTACATGGTCTATCCCACTGGCGTGCAGGGCGTGGGCGTGGTCTTCAACATGGAGTCTCCAAAAGCGCCAAGAGGCAGACCGTTTGCTCTGGTCTATGACGAGGTCGAACTGTTCGCCGGGCAGAGCGGCACCGAATTGGGGATGCGGATTCTGGTCAAGTTCATCCGCACGGGAAACATTTCCAACGGCAGTCACAGCACCAGGATGGTCATGCCAATCCAGTCCCGCTTGTATGAAGCGGGAGATGCCGAGCCGCTTCGAGTGGACCTGCACCTGATGGGCTCAACGCTGAGGGTCTCCGACCCACCCAGTTGCAGGATGCGGACCCAGGAAGTGAACATGGGCACCCTCTCGCCCGCGTCGTTCAGCGGCGTCGGCAGCCACGCCGGGCAACGCAGCTACGATCTGGTGCTGGACTGCGAAGCCGGTGTCGGCCAGGTGGACTATCAGGTGGTGCCCACCACGGCGGTGATCAACAGCGAACTGGGCCTGGCTGAAGCCACTGGCGGGGTGGCCGGCGTGGCGTATCAATTCCTCAATGCAGATGGCTCGCCCCTGCGCTTCTATGCCACTGATCTGTTCGGCCATGGCGGGGCAACAGAGCAGGTGCTGACCAAGACCTTCGGCGTGCGCTTCCAGCAGACCCTGCCCACCATCACCCCCGGGCCGGCCAACGCCGGCCTGATGTTCAGCCTCACCTTTCCATGAACCCGTCACAGGCCTCAGCAGGAGAATCTCTCGCGATGATGCGCACTTTTCTGCCGGCGTTGTTCGCCGTGTTGCTGTTGTGCTGCCCGGTGGCGCAGGCGGAAGTGACGGTGGTGGGCACGCGGGCGGTGTTCCCGGCAGGCGCGCGCGAGATCAGCGTCACCCTGAAGAACGAGGGGCAACGCGTATCGCTGGTACAGGCGTGGGTGTCCGATGGAGGTGCTGACCAGCCGCCGGAGGCGTCGAAGGCGCCCTTCGTGGTGGACCGGCCGATGTTCCGCCTGGACCCGGGCACATCACACAGCCTGCGGGTGCGCGGAATCGCGACCGGGGCGCCGGTGGACGCGAAAGAGCATCTGTACTGGTTGAACGTGGTGGATGTGCCGCCGCGGGAGTCGGGCGTGGGCGACAATGTCATCCAGGTGGCAGTGCGCTTCCGCTTGAAACTGCTGTATCGCCCTGAAGGCGTGGGCGCCCCCTCGAATCCGGACGCGCAGGTGAGTGTGCGCGTCAGCGCGGCAGGGCTGGACATAAGCAATGCAGCGCCGCACTACTTCAACGTAGGCGAAGCCACGCTGGAATCGACGGCTGGCGAGCGTGCGCTGGACAGCTTCTACGTCGCACCCGGTGAGACAAAGCACCTTGCGTTCCCGGCCGGGTTCTCCGGCCCGGCTACCGCCATCCGCTACAGCTGGGTGGATGATGATGGCGCACTGCATGCCGAGCGGCGCGAACTGCGTTGACGGGGAAGGGCCTGACGGCACCGAACCGACAGATTCTGATGGATCATGCGTGGACGGTGCTGCTCGTCCCAGAATTCGTCTTCATCCTACAGCCAAGACCCTGAGCACCGCCGAAAGTGGCACTTTCCCAAGAGAGTGCCGCATCTGATGAGCAAGGCGAACCCGCTGATTTCCACCCTTGTCCTCCTGGCCGCAACCGGTATGCCGGCCATCGTCAGCGCATCCGATCATCAAGGGTTGTATCGCTTCGGCAGCCTCGGGGTGGCGACCGTCGAGGCCGAGGCTTCCGCGGCCGGTGCGCGTGTAGAGCGCAATGGCACCGCACCCAGCCTGCGCGCTGGCATCGGCTACCGCTGGAGCCGCCACGTGGCGGTAGAGGCCAACGCGCACACCACGCTGGGAAAGGTGAACCTCGGCAGCCTGGGGGGCGTGCGCAGCTATGGCACCCAGGGTTCGGTACTGGGCATCGTGCCGCTGGGCGATTCGTTCGAACTGTTTGGCAAGCTGTCGGCCGGTATCGAGCGCAACCGGTGGAGCGAGGGCGTGCGGAAGCCGTACACGGTCAGGATGAATCACATGCATCTGGGCCTGGGGCTGGGTGCGCGCTACCGCATCACCAATGCCATGGCAGTCCGCCTGGATGTCGACAGTTTGTCGCAGGGCAGTTACCACGCCGGGCCGGTTCGCGGCGAACTCAGCCTGGGGTCGGCCACGCTGGGCCTGCAGTATCAGTTCTGAGTAGAGAGCCGAGCCATGCTCGGCTCGGCTCCACCGTAGATCCACGCCATGCGTGGATGCTTTTCAGAAGTCCATCGTCGCAGATAGCAACACGGTCCTCGGCGCGCCCAACGCCAGGCTCGACAACAACGGCATGCCCCAGTACGCCTTGTTGGTCACGTTGTTCACGCTGGCCCGCAACGCCAGCGGCCGGCCGGCCAGCGCGGTGCTGTAGCGCGCACCCACGTCGAACAACGTACGCCCCGGCACCGACAGGCGGTTGTCGGCACTGATGTACTGCTTCGACATCGCAGTGGCATTGCCGGTCAGGGTCAAGCCCTCCAGCACCGGCACATCCCATTCCACGCCCAGCTTGGCCTGGCGCTGTGCCACAGCAGTCGCAATGCGGCCTTCATTCACGCCGCCTGCGGTGCGGGTCAACTTGGGCTGCACGTAGGCCACGCCACCCATCAGGCGCAGGCCATCCAGCGGTGCGCCGAAGAAGCCCCATTCCATGCCCCGGTTCCGCTGCTCGCCGCCGAACGAGAAGATATTCGTGACCGGGTCGGTGTAGCTGCTCGGCCGCTTGATCTCGTACACGGCGAAGGTGTGCGCGAAGCGGCCCAGGTCCAGCTTCAGGCCCAGCTCTTTCTGCTTGGTGCGGAACGGGGCAAACACATCACCGGCATTGGCGGCGGTCATCGGCGCGGTGGCACCCTGGCTGAGGCCCTCGATGTAGTTGGTGTAGAGCGAAACCTTGTCCGTGGCCTTCACCAGCAGGGCGAAGGCCGGGGTGGTAGCACTCTCGTCGTAGCGCGAGGTGCGCGCGCCAGTGGCCACGCTGAAGGTTTCGCTCAGCACCTGCTGGCGGCGCACGCCCACGGTCAGCTGCACGCGGCCATCGGCGAAGGACAGCGTATCGGCGAAGCCGATGCTGTCCAGCTTCAGCTCGGTGTGCGAAATGTGCGGTGCCACGAACGGCGCCGCCGGCCCCCACACCGGGTTGTACAGGTTGGTGGTCCAGTCCCAGCCGGGCACGCTGCGGCGGCCATAGTCGTTCTGGGTGTGCTGGTAGTGGGTCACGTTGGCGGCCCACTGGTGGCCGACGCTGCCGGTGTGGAAGCGGCCGCGCAGGCCGGCATCACCGGACTGTTTCCTGATGTCGAAGGCGAGCTGGCCGATCACCGTGGTGAAGTCGCCGGCCGGGTTCAGCACCTGCGCGCTGATCGAACCGTTGTAGCGGTAGTCGGTCTTGCTGGTGCCATAGGCCAGGTAGGCCATCAGGTTGTCGTTGATGTCCAGTTCGCCGCGCAGCATCGCGCCCTTGTCGCGGCTGTCGACGTAGGCCCAATCCGGGTTGATCAGGGTATCGCCACGCGGTGGCCGCGGAATGGCGACGCCCGGCGCCAGGCCAACGCCACGTGCCGGGCCATCGACGCGGTCGTCGGCGCTGTACAGATCGGCGGAGATGCGCGCGCGCGCGCCGCGCCAGTCCAGTGCCAGCGCCCCCAGCTGCACCTTCTTGCTCTGCTTGCCCACGGCGCCGTCGCCATCACGGTAGGCACCATTGAAGCGGATGCCGAACTGCTTGTCGGCGCCCAGCCGGCGGCCGAGATCCACATGGGTGCCGAACTGCGCATCGGAGGCGAAGTTGGCGCTGACCCGCAGCAGCGGCTGCTCGCCCGCGCGCTTGGGCACCAGGTTGACGCTGCCGCCGACCGAGCCGCCCGGCGGCATGCCGTTCAGCAGTGCGGACGGGCCCTTCAGCACCTCGATGCGCTCGAACATTTCCGGCGAGGTGCGGTAGTACGGCGCCATGCCGCTGAGCCCGTTGAAGGTGGTGTCGCTGGTGCTGGAGGCAAAACCACGGATCGAATAGTTCTCGCTCCACGAACCGGTCACGCCGTTGCTGAATACCGTGGGGTCGGTCGCCGCGATGACGTCGGTCAGGTCCCGGGCCTGGCGGTCGCGGATGAAGGCCTCGGTATAGCTGACGGTGCTGAACGGTGTGTCCATGAAGTCCTTGTCGCCGAGCAGGCCGACGCGGTTGCCGGAGGCTACCTGGCCGCCGGCATAATCGCCGGTCACCCGGCGCTGTTCCTGCACCTGCACCGAGGGCAGGGTGGACGGCGCCGAGTCGGCCAGCGCAGCGAACGAGGCCAGCAGGCCCAGCGCCAGCGCCGACACGCGGTAGCGCCGGGCAGCGCCCGGCGGATGCATCGGCACGCGGGAACCACCCCCGGCCGGACGAAGGATCGAAGAGCGAACGAACTGCACGGTCATGCCAGATTCCTGTGAATCGCAGGTGCGAACGCGCCTGGCGCGCTGCCATCGGCAAGCACGGGGAGAGGGCGCAGCGCAGGGTTGTCGGCTGGGTGGGGACCTGGCGGGAAGTGAGCCACGGGCTCGATTCCGGCGTGCGTCGTGATTGCGAACCAGACGCATTCCGAATTAGTTGAGTAAATTAAACTAAATTGCAGGGTGCGGACAAGAGGGTCCATTTGCTGGCACGCTCACTACGGTATGAACATGCACACCGAGATCCCGGCGCCGGCCCGTGGCCGCCCGCCCACCATCACCCCCGATCGCCTGGCCGACATCGGCATCAAGCTGGGCCTGCCGAACCTGACCATGGCCAACGTGGCCGCCGAACTGGCGGTGAGCCAGGCTGCGCTCTACAAACGCGTGGCCAACCTGGAGGCGCTGAAGCGGCTGGTGGCCGATACCGTGTTCCAGCGCTGGCAGATCCCGCGCGCCTCGGCCGACGCGCCGGGTGGGCTGGAGGCCTATCTGATGGGTTTCGTGGCATCGCTGTGCCAGGTGGTGAAGGCCCACCCCGGGCTGCCGCCGTACCTGCTGCGACGCGCGGTGGCGACCGCGCCGATGCTGGACAAGATCGCCTCGCACCAGGCGCATGTGGCCGAAGTGTTCGGCCTGCCGCTGGACAAGGCGCGCTGGCTGCTGGCCACGATTGCGTTCTACTGCATTGCCGGTGCAGACACGATCTACGCGATTGCCGATGACGAAGAGGGGCAGGTGATCACCGAGTTCAGGCAGGGCATGCGTGCGCTGGTGATCGGCTCGCTGGAGGTGCTGCAGCTTCGCTAGATCAACGCCGCGCGTGGATGCAGTTACACGGTTCGCCACGGCCCCATCCACGCATGACGTGGATCTACAATGCGACCATGCCTGCCACCCCCACCCTCGTTGATCTGCGCCGCTACGCGGTGGCGCGCACGCTGTTCAAACCCACCACGCTGCTGAGCGCGATCCGCCGCCTGGGCTTCGTGCAGGCCGACCCGATCCGTGCGCCGGCACGCGCGCAGGATCTGACCCTGCGCCATCGGGTGAAGGACTATCGCGCAGGGGATCTGGAGCGGCGCTATGCGCGCCTGCCGGTGGAGGAGGATTGCCTGGTGAACTATGGCTTCCTGCCGCGCGAGCACCTGGCGCTGATGCATCCGCGCGTGTCCAGGCGCGCATGGGACGCCGAAACCCAGCGACGCGCGGCGGACGTGCTGGCCTTCGTGCGCGAGCGCGGCAGCGTGCACCCGCGTGAGGTCGACCAGGCTTTCGCGCACGGCAGGGTAACCAACTACTGGGGCGGCACCAGCAATGCCAGCACCCATCTGCTGGATGGCATGCACTACCGCGGCCTGCTGCGCGTGCAGCGGCGGGACAGCGGCACGCGCATCTATGCGGTGGCCGACCACGCCGAAGCCGATGCCAGTGAACAGGCGCAGATTGAACGCGCCGCTGCCCTGATCGACCTGGTGGTACGCAAGTACGCGCCGCTGCCCTCGGCCAGCCTGACCTACCTGGTGCGCCTGCTGGGCTATGGTGCACCACATCTGGCCGAGCAGACCCGCAAGGCACTGGGGCTGGCCAGGCAGCAGCTGGCCAGCTGCACGCTGGAAGGCACCACCTGGTACTGGCCGGCGGGTGAGAATCCGCGTTCGCGCCGCCATGCGCCGGACGAACAGGTGCGCCTGCTGGCGCCGTTCGACCCGGTGGTGTGGGACCGCCGTCGCTTCGAGCTGCTGTGGGGTTGGGTCTACAAGTTCGAAGCCTACACGCCTGCGCCGAAGCGCCAGTATGGCTACTACGCACTGCCGGTACTCTGGCACGACCAGGTGGTGGGCTGGGCCAATCTCAGCGTGCGCGACGGTGAGCTGGCATCGAGCGTGGGCTATGCCGGCAGGTCGCAGGCCCGCGACAAGGTGTTTCGTGGCGCGCTGGACGACGAGCTGCAGCGCATGGCTGCATTCCTGTAGCGACAGGCTCGCGCCCGGCGGCGCTGCAACTCGTAAGGGTACGATGGAACGCGGTACCACTGCCCATGACACTGTCGAGCGTAGTCGGGCAGTGGGCAGGTGGTGTGCATGGGTATCGGACTGGGTGGTGCGTCGGCGTCGATGGTTGCCGGGGCCGCTTACTCGCTGAGCGCGCTGCAACCGGCCTGCTGCCTGCATCGGCCGTGCGCGTTCATCGATGCGGATCCGGACGCGGCGCCCGACCCGGTACTGATTACCGAACTGCGCGGCATGATCGAGCATGTGGGCCCGTTCCACGCCGGTGAGTACATCCACCGCATGGGCGAGCCCATCCAGGGCGTCTGCGAGGTGCGCTCCGGCGCGGTGAAGACGGTGGTCGATGATCGTGACGGCGGCGAGCAGATTCTGGGCTTCACGCTGCCGGGCGAGTTGCTTGGCTTGAACGGTGCGCAGGGGGCACGCCATCCCAGCAGCGCAGTGGCACTGGAGACGGTCCATCTGTGCCGGATGCCTTTTTCAGCGCTTGCCGACGTGGCGAGGCGTTTCCCGCGCCTGCAGCTGCGCCTGTTTTCCCTGCTGAGCCGGGAGATCGGCAAGGCCGCGCTGCTGGCGGCCAACTGCCGGGTTGAGGAGCGACTGGCGCTGTTCCTGCTCGACATGTCCGCGCGCTACCGGCGCCGGGGCCTGTCGCCGGTCCGCTTCCGGCTGCCGATGGCGCGCTCGGAGATCGCCAACCATCTGCGCATGGCACCGGCCACCGCCAGCCGCGCATTGCGCAGGCTGAGCGATGAGGGCCTGATCCGGTTGCAGCAGCGCGAGGTGCATCTGCTGCAGCCTGAAGCGTTGGCCGCAATGGCCTCCTGGAGCGTGGGCGATTGACGCGTGGCGGCCGGTTGGCGCCGGAATGCATCGGTGCGCACCAAGGTGGGCAGCTACCGGAACAGCGGTAGTCGCCAACCTTGGTTGGCGCTGGGACGCATCGATGCCAACCAGGATGGGCAGCTACCGGTCTTGCTCCACATCATCCATGCCCGGGCTGACCCGACGGCCGATGTCCTTCAATCGCGCCAGCTGGTCGACCATCGACGGCGCATCATCCAGGCTGCCGACAAACGTCCACAGGTAGGTCATCACTGCATACACATGGCCCGGGGTCACCCCGTCGGTGGTGGCGAGTCGGCCGATGGTCAGTGCGAACAGCACCGCCGCCGCTGCACCGACCACCACGAAGGCGCCGGCTTCGCGGTCGGACAACAGGATGCGCAGCCGCGACAGCGTGGTGTAGTGGCGGCGCAGCACCGAGGGGCTGACCCGGTCGACCAGGCGGATCTCATGTTCCAGCCGGTTGTTCAGGCGTCCATGCAGCTGCTCGTTGCGGCGCGCGAACGATGGCAGCAGCAACAGCGCACCCAGCAGCGCGACCAGGCTGGCGGCGCCGACCAGGGGCTCGATCGCCAGCAGCATCGCGGCGGCGCCGAACATCGACACCAGCGCGGTGGCGATGATCGGCACGTGCTTCTCGAAGAAGTCGACGAATTCGCGCGCCAGCACCACGCGTGCGGCAGAGGTGGAGGTCGCCTGGCCGAGGCGCCGCTGCGCCTGCACCACATTCACTGCCAGGTCGGCATAGATGCGGGTGAAGGTTCGCGTATCCACCGCACGGCGGGCGGCACCGACCAGCCAGAACAACAGCACCACGCCGGCATAGGAGAGGGCGTGGCCGATGTCGCCGCGGATGATCGCGTCCACCGCGAAACCGGCGAACAGCGGGTAGGCCAGCAGCAACGCGTTCTCAAGCGCGACCAACGAGAACGTGCCGGTGAGCTGCCAGGGGTAGGTACGAAGTATCGCTTTCAGGGTGGCGGCCGCATTCTGCTGGCCGATGCTGCCGGCGGCGGCCGCCGGATCGTGGGGGTGTTTCATCGGGATGCCTGGAGGGGACGGAGACAGGGCAGGGGATGGATGCCTGTCATCTCCCCGGTCATGCCCAGTATCGGCAGCCGTTTGGAGCGGGCATGGAGGGACGATGGAGATCGCGTGGAGAAAACCGCGGTGTTCAGCGGCGGGCGTGGCTCCCGCCAGGCTGGGCCGCTACCAGAGCTTCAACGCCGTGCGTGCACCGGCCAGCGCAGTTCGAATGAACTACCGCCACGCTCGGTGGCGCGGCAGCGCGCTGTTCCGTGATGGGCCACGGCAATCGCGCGCACCACCGCCAAGCCCAGCCCGGAGCCACCGCTCTGCCGTGAACGTGAGACGTCGGTGCGCTGGAACGCTTCGAAGATGCTGTCGCGCAGTTCGTCTGGCACACCGGGGCCGCCGTCTTCCACGGCCACGGTGCAATGGCCTTCGGCCAGCGTGACGCGCACCCGCAGCGGGCAGGGAATGGCATGGCGGCGTGCGTTTTCCAGCAGCGCCAGCACCGCCTGGCGGATGCGCGCCGGATCACAATCGGCCAGCGCCGGGCGCGCCTCCAGTGTTACCGAGAAGCCACTTTCGGTGAGTGCCTCGGACATGGCTTCGACCACCGCCGCCACCTGCACGCTGACATCGCTGCGCTGCAGCCGCAGGTCCAGGTGGCCGCTCTCGGCCAGGCTGACCACGCGCAGGTCCTCGATGATGCGGGTCAGGCCCTCCAGCTGGGTGAGCATGCTGTTGAACTGTTCCGGCCCCGGTTCGAACACGCCCTCGGCGATGCCCTGCAGGCGGCCGCGCAGGATGGTCATCGGTGTACGCAGTTCGTGTGCGATCGCCGCGTTCCAGAACACCCGGTTCTCGGACATGCGGCTGAGGCGCTCGGCCATCGAGTTGAAATCGCTGACCAGCGTGGCCGCTTCGGCCATCGTGGTGCCACCGCCGCGCGCACGCGCGTCCAGATCGCCGCTGGCCACCCGGCGCAGGCTCTCGGCCACCGAATTCAATGGGGTGATGATGCGCCGGGTCAGACGCGAGGCGACCAGCGTAGCGAAGATGACGACCACGCTGGCGGTCAGGCCGATCCACAGCCATTCAAGGCCGGACGGCATGATGGTTTCCGGCTGGTCATACCAGCGCGGATAGAACACCTCCATCAGGTAGTAGAACAGGTAGAAGCCACTGATCGACAGCACCGTCGAGCACAGCGAGGCGACCGTGATGGACAACGTGATCTGGCGTCCGATGCTCTTGCCTTTGGGGTTCATCATTCAGTCCAGGAAGCGGTAGCCGACGCCGCGGATGGTGGCGGGAATGCCGATCACGCCCACGTCCTCCAGCTTGCGCCGCAGTTTGCTGACATGACTGTCGACGGTGCGTTCCTGGGTATCGCCCTCGGGCAGGCAGGCATGCAGCAGGTCCACCCGCGCATGCACCTGCCGGGGCGCGCGGGCCATGTGCACCAGCAGGCGGAACTCGGTGAGGGTGAAGGTCAGTGCATGCTGCTGCTCGCCGCTGCGCACGGTCACCTCGTGGCTGCGCAGGTCGATCTCGAACGGCCCCTGCCGGATCAGCCCATTGGGTTCTTCGGCCACCGTCCTGGCACTGCGGCGCAGTACGGCCTGGATGCGTGCCACGATCTCGGCCGGATTGAACGGCTTGGCTACGTAGTCGTCGGCGCCCACGCGCAGGCCGGTCAGTTTGTCCACATCCTGGTCGAGCGCGGTGAGCATGATCACCGGGGTGTTGCCACGCCGGCGCAGTTCGCTCAGTACCTGCCAGCCATCCAGCCGCGGCATCTGCACGTCCAGCAGCACCAGGTCCGGGCGCAGCTGGCGGTGGGCGGCGAGGGCGGCTTCGCCGTCGGCGGCACGGGCGCTGCGCAGGCCGGAACGGTCGAGGTAGGCGCCCAGGATGTCGGCGATCTCGCCTTCATCCTCGGCAATCAGCACCAGCGGTGGCTGGCGGGTACGGAGGGCGTGTTTCATTGCGTGATGCGCAGCGTTGCGGTGGCGGCCAGTCGGCGAGGCCGACGAGGCTAGCGGCCGTTGATGGAGACTCGGTCGAGATTGTGTCGAGATTTCATGGACACGCGCGGCGACGTTCAGCTGCGGGCCGCCTGCCTGAACGGCGGCGCCCTCTCCACGCAATCTCCATGCTGGCTGCAGAAGACGTCCACACGCGGCCACCAGACTGGGGGCTCAGCGGTCGCACCGGGCGACTGCGTGCAGCTGGGCCTTTCGATGAGCAAGCGCAGGATCTGGATCATTGTTGCCGCCGCGGCCACGTTGGCTGCCGGCGCCGCCGCGTGGGTACTCGCCGAGGGCGACGAGGCCGCGCTGATCACCGCGCCGGCCCGGGTGGCCGATCTGGAAAAGACCGTGCAGGCGGTGGGCCGGGTCAATCCGAAGGAGCTGGTGGCGGTAGGCGCGCAGGTGTCCGGGCAGGTCAAGCGCCTGCATGTGGTGCTGGGCCAGCGCGTGCAGGCCGGCGACCTGATTGCCGAGGTCGATTCACAACCACAGCGCATCGCGCTGCGCAGCGCCGAGGCCGCCACCAGCACGCTGCGTGCCCAGCACACCGCCAGCCAGGCCCGCTACGTGCAGGCCAGCCGTGTGTTCGAGCGGCAGTCGCAGCTGGTGGCGTCGCGGCTGGTGTCGCAGGAAGGGTTTGAAACCGCACGGGTGGCCCGCGATGCTGCCCGTGCCGACGTGGCCGCGTTGCAGGCACAGATCGACCAGGCGCTGACCCAGGTGGAAACCGCGCGGATCAACCTGGGCTACACCCGCATCGTTTCGCCCACTGATGGGTACATCGTGGCGATTGTCACCAAGGCCGGGCAGACGCTGAATTCGATGCAGACCACGCCGACCATCGTGATGCTGGCGCAGATGGACACGATGACGGTGCGCGCCGAGATCGCCGAGGCCGATGTGGAACTGGTGGCGCCAGGGCAGCCGTTGTGGTTCTCGACACTGGGGCCGAGCGGACGCCGCTATGAATCCCACCTGCAGCAGCTTGAACCCGCGCCGTCCTCGATTGCCGAGGCGGCCACCGGCAGTGCGGGCGGCGCTGCACAGACGCCGAAGGCGGTGTACTACGCCGGCCTGTTCGATGTGGCCAACCCGGGCCTGGCGTTGAAGCCATCGATGACGGTGAAGGTGACCCTGCAGCTGGCGCGGGTGGCCAATGCGTTGCAGGTGCCGCTGACGGCGCTGACCGAGTCGGACGACACACGGGGCCAGCGCGCCACCGTGCAGGTGGTTGATGCCAAGGGGCGCGTGCGCGAACGTGCAGTGACCACCGGCCTGCGCACCGCCACCACCGTGCAGATCCTGACCGGCCTGCGCGAGGGCGAAAACGTGGTGGTCGGCCAGGCGCCCAGCGGCGCCGACGCCGAGCCGACCAGCCTGCTGGGAATGTGAACATGGCCGACGCACTGCTGGAACTGCGCGGGGTGTCGCGCGCCTATCGCTCCGCCGCCGGTGAGGTGGTGGTGCTGAAGGACGTCTCGCTGCGCATCGATGCCGGTGAGTTCATCGCCATCATCGGCCCGTCGGGATCGGGAAAATCGACGCTGATGAACATTCTCGGCTGCCTCGACCGGCCGACCGAGGGCAGCTACCGGGTGAACGGCGAGGCCACCGAGCAGATGGCGCCGGATGCGCTGGCGCGGCTGCGCCGCGAGCATTTCGGTTTCATCTTCCAGCGCTACAACCTGATGGAGAACCTGAGCGCCACCGAGAACGTGGCGCTGCCGGCGGTGTATGCCGGCGTGGATGCAGATACGCGCACTGCCCGTGCACGCTCGCTGCTGGAAACACTGGGCCTGGGCGAGCGCACCGCGAACCGGCCGAGCCAGCTGTCCGGCGGCCAGCAGCAGCGCGTGTCCATCGCGCGTTCGCTGATGAATGGCGGCGCCATCGTGCTGGCCGATGAGCCGACCGGCGCGCTGGACCATGCCAGTGGCCAGCAGGTGATGGCCGAGCTGAAGCGCCTGCACGCGCAGGGCCATACGGTGATCCTGGTGACGCACGACGCCGCGATTGCGGCCAACGCCGCGCGGGTGATCGAGATCGCCGATGGCCGGGTGGTGGCCGACCGGGGCGAACGCAGGACGCAGGCCGCGCACTCCGCACGTGCATCCGAACACGAACCTGCGCCGCGTGCCGAACGCCGCGCACGGGTGGACGCAGTGCGCGAGGCGGCGCGGATGGCCGTGCGTTCTATGCTGGCCCATCGCCTGCGCACGCTGCTGACCATGCTTGGCATCATCATCGGCGTTGCGGCGGTGGTGACCGTGGTGGCGCTGGGCAAGGGCGCGCAGGCTCAGGTCGAGTCGCAGATCAACGAGCTCGGCGCCAGCACGTTGGAGATCTACCCCGGCGCCGATTTCGGCGACCCGCGCTCGGCGGAGATCGAGACACTGGTGGTGGGCGACGCCGACCACCTGGCCGCGTTGAGTTACGTGGACAGTGTCAGCCCCAACCTGAGCGGATCGGTGGCGGCGTTGCAGGGCAGCCGTCGCGCCAATACCCAGGTGCTGGGCGTAGGCGCGGATCTGCCGCGCGTGCGCGGGCTGCGGCTGAAGGCCGGTCGCTTCTTCAGCGCTGACGAAGTGGACGCACATCGCGCCGTGGGCGTGGTCGACCAGAAGGCTGCGAAGGCATTGTTCGCCGGTAACCCCATCGGCAGCACGGTGCTGCTGGGCGGCATGCCAGTGGAGGTGATCGGCGTGGTGGGGGCGAATGCCTTTGCCGGCGGCGCAACGCCCACCGTGTACGTGCCGTACACCTCGGCCGCTTCGCGGCTGCTGGGCAGCCAGCGCCTGGAGAGCATCACCGTGCGCGTTCGCGACAACGTGCCCACCAACGCCGCCGAGGCCTCGCTGGCGGCCGAGCTGCAACGCCTGCATGGGCGCCGCGACTTCTTCATCTACAACGCCGACCAGATCCGCAAGGCGGTGATGAAGTCCAGCCAGACCATGGCCGCACTGGTCTCCGCCATCGCGGCGGTGGCGCTGGTGGTGGGCGGGGTGGGGGTGATGAACATCATGCTGGTGTCGGTGAAGGAACGCGTGCGCGAGATCGGCGTGCGGCTGGCGGTGGGCGCACGCCAGGGCGACATCCTGCGCCAGTTCCTGATCGAGGCGGTGCTGATCTGCCTGTTCGGTGGCGTGCTCGGCGTGCTGTTCGCGTTCGCGGTGGGGGCGTTGTCCAGCCTGCTGTCGCTGGGCGTGCCGTTCCTGTTCACTGCGGGGCCGGTGCTGGCCGCGCTGGCGTGCTCGTCGGCGATCGGGCTCGGCTTCGGCTACTTCCCGGCACGCAGTGCGGCGCAGCTGGACCCGATCCAAGCGCTGGCGGCGGAATGACGCCATGTGCGACGGTGGGTAGCGCCGGGCCGTGCCCGGCGCCATCGCTCAGGCCGCGTAGACCTGCGTGTCCACATATTCCGACAGGCCCCTGCACGCCAGCAGCAGGCCCTCGCGTACGTCGTTGCCCACCTGTTGCGCCTCTTCGCCATCCACGCGCACGCGCTCGCTGGCATGCAGCAGCTCCAGCAGCACGGTGAGCCCGGCGTTGGCGCGGTTGATGCGCGCCAGCGCCACGCATTGCCCCGGTGCGCGCCCCTTGCGCTGCAAGGGCTGGCCGTCGGCCGCTTCCACGTCGCGGATGCGTTGCAGGCAGTCCAGCAGGGTGATGCCGTTGGCGGCGGGATTGGCGGCGAGGGTGGTTTCCAGCGGCTCGGCGAGGGTGTCGGGCAACTGGCTGGCGACATCACCGAGGGTGGCGAACAGGTACGGGTAGCGGTCGGCGCTCATGGCGGTTTCCTTATGCGTTACGCGAAGGAGCCACCCTGCTTGACAGCAAGGGTGGCGGACGGTGCGTGGTTGCAATACCGGCGACTAACGTTGCCAAAGCTCCGGCGGGCACGAGGCCCCCACGTACCGCCCGCCATAGATGCGCGGACAGATTGCCTGCCGGCGCCATCCAGAGGGAATGGACGACGCCGACAGGCAAGCGTAAACAACATTAGTCAAACGGGATTGCAAGCCCGTGCCACCCGTTGTCGGTGGCTGGATATGATTTGCATGCAGCGCCTTGGCTGCCAATGAGAATAGTTGGAAAGTTCGAAATTATTGGAATTTAGATGCACCCGCGCAGCGAATGATCGAGGCGTGCCAATCACGACATTGCGTGCGATGCAGCGTAGCGTGTGTGGCGCGTCAGGAAGCCGGTCGAGGATGCCTGCGCACACGTGCGCGTTCGCGATACAACCGGCTGTCGGCACGCTGCAGGGTATCGCCCACTGATTCGCCAGGCGTGTGGTGCGTCGCACCGAGTGAGAACGGCGTCGGCGACTGTGCCGCATGTTGCAGATACCACTGTTCCAGCACCGCCAGCCGCCCCGTGTCCGGGGTGATCAACACCACCATGAACTCGTCGCCGCCCATCCGCAACACGTTCTCCGCCGCACCCAGCGGCGAGCGCAGGAAGGCGGCGAACTCCACCAGCACGGTATCGCCGCGCGCATGGCCCTGGGTGTCGTTGATCTGCTTGAAGTGATCGAGGTCGAACATCAGGCAGGCCCACGGCTGGTCGGCCAGCTCGTCCAGCCGTGGCAGGAAGCGGCGGTTGTAGCTCTGGGTGAGCGGGTCCTTGAAGGACATCTCGCGCAGCTGTTGTTCCTGCATGCGCAGCGCGGTGACGTCCTGCGCGTGGCCCAGCACATAGGGTGGGCTGGCCTCGCTGTCGAGCACGTTGTGGTACGCCCAGAAGTGGCGGGTGCCATCGGCGGCGATCAGCTCGATCACGCCGGCATCGGTGTGGTTGACCGCGATGCGGGCGAGGTACGCCTTGAACGCAGCGTGCTTCTCCGGTGGCATCAGGTCGCACAGGCTGCGCCCGATCATGTAGCTCTCATCGAAGCCCAGCGATTGCACCGCCGCCGGATTCACCGAGGTCAGCACGCCTTCCAGCGTGTGCGTGCAGATCAGCCCCAGGCTGTAGTGGAACAAACGCCGATAGCGGGTTTCGCTGGCTTCCAGCGCATCCAGTGCGGCGCGTTCTTCGGTGATGTCCTGGATGGCGCCGACCAGCCGCGGGCGCCCATCGACCTGCTGCCGGCCGCCGACGACGCGGGTCCAGATGTCGCGGCCGTCGGCGGTGGTCATCGGTAGCTGCACTTCCCAGGAGGTGCCTTCGTCGATGCAGCGCTGCACGGCGGTGCGGATGATGTTGCGGCTGTCTTCGCGATAGAACGACAGTGCGGTTTCCAGGGTGGGCTCGAAGGTGCTGCGCACGCCGTGGATCAGCTTGGTCTCGCGGGTCCAGCGTACCTCGTTGCTGGCCAGGTCCAGTTCCCAGCCGCCCACCCGCGCGGCGCGGTTGGTGCGTTCCAGGAAATCCTCGCTGCGCTTCAGCTCGCGGTGCAGGGCCTTGGCCTGGCCGACCTGCGCCATCAGCGTGCTGCGCTGTTCCAGCACCTGCGTGGTGACCCGGGCCAGATGCACCATCAGTTCGCGCTGCGACGGCGACAGCACGCCGGGCATCGGGTCGAGCAGGCACAGCGTGCCGATACGCGCACCGTGCGCCGAGCCCAGCGAGATGCCGGCGTAGTGGCGGATGCGGGGGCCGCCGGTGACCAGCGGATTGCTGGCAAAGCGCGGGTCCTGGCGGGCGTCTGGAATCTCGAACAGCGCATCCTGCTGGATGGTGTGCGTGCAGAACGAGATTTCGCGTGCGGTCTCGCTGACCCCGTCCAGCCCGATGTTGGCCTTGAACCACTGGCGTTCGTCGGCCACTACCGAAATCAGCGCCATGGTCATGCCGGTGGCGGCACGAGCGGCAGCCACGATGGCGTCAAACACGGGTTCCGGCGGGGTGTCCAGCAGGTGCAGCCGGTCAAGTTCAAGCAGTCGTTCGGCTTCGTCCATGGCGCTTTTCAGGGCTGGGTGGCGAGGGCGGCTTCGGCGGCTGTCAGGCACTACGCTAGTGCGTACCGCGTTATGTATCGCCACGACCGGGTGATGCCAACGTGAGGCAGCGGTGTCAGCGCTTGCGGGGCGAGCGGGCGGGGCGCACTGAAACGTGACGGTGGTCGCGAACGTGCCAGCGCCACGGAAACTCCACGGCGCGCGTGATGCCGATACGCGGGCCGACCACCGGGTCGAGCGGGGGCGCGGTGCCATCGCTGGCGATGACGATGCCCTGGTTGCCGGTGACCAGATCGGCACCGTCGAAGCGGCGGTCCAGCCCGAACGCCTGGGAGAGTTTGCCCGGGCCGCTGGCCAGATCGTGGTCGCGCCTGGCAGCCGGGCGCAGTTCGCGCATGTACTCCAGCCCGGCCAGCGGCTCGGCGGCACGCAGCAGCACGGCCACCCCTTCGCCGATCCCGCCACACACCACATTGCTGCCCCAGTGCATGCCGTAGGTGAAGTAGACGTACAGGTGCCCGGCTTCGCCGAACATGCTGGCGGTGCGCGGGGTCGGCCCGCGGTAGGAATGCGCGGCCGGGTCCACGCTGCCGGCGTAGGCTTCGACCTCCACGATGCGGGCCGCGCGTCCATCGTCGCGCACCAGCAGCTTGTTGAGCAGCTCCGGCGCAACCTCGGTGGACGGGCGCTGGTAGAAGCGGCGGGGGAGAATCTTCCAGTGCGGGGGCAATCCATCCAGCACGGCAGGGGCGGGCTCTGCGGGAGAAGCCAGCAGTGTGACGGCCTGCCAGTGAAGCTGCCGGCCAGCGACCGGCACTACCGTTTCATCGGCGGGCAGGCAAGCGGCACGGTGCAGAGGCGGGGTAGTGCCGGCCGCTGGCCGGCAATCCTGCGGTGCCCGGGTCGTTGCTGGTGCCGGCCAGCGGCCGGCACGCCCCGCAGCCAGGCATGGCCTGGCTCTACCGATCGGGCTTTACCCGTGCAACCCGTATCCGGTACTGGTACACGTTGTCGCCTTCGATGCGCGTGGCCTCGGTGCCACGCACCTGGCCCACCTTCTGGTTGGAGCCGGTGACCGGTTGTGCCTTGACCTCGGTCTCGTGCTCGAAGGAATGCGATTTGTCGCTGTTGCGGTAGTAGCGGTACAGCGCCCAGTACAGCGCAGTTGCGCCGGCCGGACCTGCCGCCAACAGCCAGAGGCCGCTATCGTCGCTCATGAGGTTGCCATCAGGATGAGGATTGCCAGTGCTTCGATGACCGTGCCGGCGGTCAACGCCGCCAGCAGCATCTTCCATTGCTGCACGGGCACGCTGCCCATGGTTTCGCCGGTACGGCCGTTCACTGCGATGTAGTGCAGCATGCCGCCGTTCTTGCCGGGCTGGTGGTACGAGTACAGCCAGACCGGCAGGTACATCGATACCCAGCGGGTGCCATGTACTTCCAGCTGTTCCTGCTCCCAGCGCACGCCACGGTTGTAGCCGCGCACCGAAGATTCCACCTGCGAGCGCGCAATGGACAGCAGCTGGTCTTCCAGTCGTGGCCGCAGCTTCTCCACGTCCAGGTTGCGCTTCTCGGAGGTGAAGCCCGCCAGATACGAGGCATTCCACTTCACCGCGTTCTTGGTGTCGAACGGCAGGATGGTGTTGATGATGTTGTTGGTGTTGGTGCGGACATCCAGGTTGCCGCGCTCGGCGGAGGATTCCAGCGGCAGATCGTCAACGGTGAAGTCGACCTGGCGCTCGATCTGATAGATGTCGGCGTCATAGACGGTGCGCTTGTTCTTCTCGCTGCCCACCGTGTACTGGCGGGTCTGGATCTCGCCCTTGCCGGCCACGGCCGCGCTGGCATTGCCGTCGACGATCATGTAGGGCAGGAACACGCCCACCACGTTTTCCGGGGTGAACTCCTGCTTGAACGCCTTCAGCGCGAACATCCTGCGCTTGTCGACGAACTGGCGGATGCGCGCGACCGCATCGTCCTTCCTGATATGGAAGGGAAGGACGGCATCGGGCACCGCGCCGTTGCTGATCTGTTCGTTGACGCCGAACACATGGCGGCACCAGTGGCAGCGCGCCGTCATCGTGCTTTCGGTATTGACCGTGACCTCGGCGCCACAGCCGGTGCACTTGAAGGTCATCAGCGCCGAGGTGTCGGCGTCGATGTCACGCGCGCCGGAGGCGATGACGGTGCCACGCAGCTGGTCGATGGCTTCGCCCAGCCCGAATTCCTCCTCGACCCGCGCGCCATGCCATTCGTGACGGCAGTACAGGCAGACCAGGATGTCGGTGCCGGCCTTGGGCCGGATGTCGGTGGCGCCGCACTTCGGGCAGCGGTTGAGGCCGTCCTTCAGCTCGCTGGCCGAGGTGTCGATGGCCACCGGGTCAGGGGCCTCCACTTCATCGCGGATAGCCTGTGGCAGCGTCGAGGTATCCAGCGGGAAGCTGCCGGGCAGGGGAGGGACGTCCTGCGGGGAACCCGGTCCATTCAACGTCGCCGCCGGCAAGGGCGGCGGCGTCGCGGGCGCGGATCCGGGCAGCGGCGGGGGGCCGTTTCGGGGATCGGACATGTTCGTTGCGTGTCCTGCCGTTACAGGCCCAGTGCCTTGGCCTTCAGGGCGTCGTAGTCGCTCTGGGTGATCAGGCCCAGGTCCAGCATCTCCTTGGCCTTCTTCAGCTTGGCCACCGGATCGTCCGCGGCCGGCGTCACCGGCTGCTGCATGCCGCCGACACCGAACATGCCCGAGGCCATGCCGACACCGACCAGGCCTGCCGCACCGCCGTTCTCGCCGGCCGACTGGATGCCCTGGGCGACGCTGGCCTGCAGGTTGGAGTTGCCGCGCGAGCCGGACAGCGCATCGGCGCGCTGCACGGTCTTCAGCAGTTCACGGGTGTTGGCGTCGTACTCGATGGAAACGATGGCGGTCTTGACGATGGCCAGGCCACGATCGCTCTGCCACTGATACGCCTGCTCGACCGCAGCGGACAGGCTCTGCGCGAAGCCGATCGAATCCTGCTGCAGCTTGGTGATGCGGTTGCCCTTGCCCGGATCGTTCGTATACAGGCTGAAGGCCGGGGCCAGCGAACCGACCACTTCATTGAACAGCTGGCTGGCGGCGGCGTTGTCCAGGTCGGTGAAATCGAACACCTGGCCCGGCTGCAGGTAGCTGGCCGGCACGAAGTTCTTCACGAACAGGATCGGGTCGACGATCTTCAGCGTGTACGAGCCACGGGTGACCGCGCCGACCTGGGTGTTGAGGAAGCCGTCGTCCCAGTAGATCTCCGACTGGGTACCGAACCGGTTGTCCGGCAGTTCCTTCAGCGACACGAAGTAGGCGGCCTGCTGCGAGCCCGGCTGGCCGCCGAACTTGAAGCGTTCCCAGCTCTGCTTGATGAAGGTGCTGACCAGGCCGTCGCCGGCAAAGATCGACTGCGAGTTCAGATCGTCCGAGCGCCACTCGTAGCCGCCCGCCTCGGCGACGAACGCGGTGATCGCGCCATCCTGGAACAGCAGCAGGCCGTAGCCTTCCGGCACAACGATCTTCGAACCGTTGCTGATGATGTTGGACGAGCCGCTGGTGTTGGAGCCGCGGCCGGCATTGGTGCCGCGCGGCACCGCTGCGAACAGGGCCGCCGTGGACGGCAGGCCCGTGGGCACGGTGTAGAAGTCCTTCCACTGGTCGGCCAGCACACCGCCAACCGCACCCTTCACCGCCTGTACCAGACCCATGTCCAACTCCCTGTGATTCGAGGGCAGGCACCGTGCCTGCCGAGCGTGGCTGAATATAGCAGCGGCTGGGGACGGCAGGAGTGCCGGAAGATGAATCCGGGTCAGCGCCGGCCGGCAGCGCCCGGCCTGGCGCGGACCACCTCCAGCACGGCGGCCATGTCCAACGCGCCCAGACCTGCGTGCTCTGCCTGTGCGAACAAGGCATCGCTGGCCTCGATCAGCGGTGCATGCATGCCTGCCTCGCGTGCAGCGGCGGCCACCAGCGCGCTGTTCTTGTGTACATCGGTGATCGATGCCTGCACGGCAAAATCACCACGGGCCATCTTGTCCAGCTTGATCCGTGACACCTCACTGGCCATCGGCCCGGCATTGAGCACCTGCGCGAAGCGTTCCAGCTCGATGCCGTGGGCTTCGGCGAAGTGCACGGCTTCGGCCAGGCCGGTGACCAGCGTGATCAGGTACAGGTTCACCGCCAGCTTCATGCGCAGTGCGGACGGCACACTGCCACAGCACACCGTCTGCCGGCCCATCGGTGCCAGCAGCGGTGCCGCCACAGCGAGATCGGCATCGGTGCCGGCCAGCAGGATGACCAGTTGCGCCGCTTCGGCCTGCACACGGGAGCCGGAGACCGGCGCTTCCACGTAACGGCCACCCGCGGCACGGATCTGTTCGCCCAGCGCCTGCGAATACGCCGCCGAACTGGTGCCCATGTTGATCAGCAGGCGGCCGCGCACGCGTTCGCCGAACGCGCTGCCCTGTCGATCGAGCACGCTGTCGATGGCGTCGTCGTTGGCCAGCATCAGGATGAGGGTTTCGCAGGCTGCGAATACGTCGTGCAGCTGCTCACGGACCTCGACGCCTGCGGCACGCGCGGCGGCGTGGTTGCGGCCGGAGCGGGACCAGCCCAGCACGGCATGGCCCGCCCGCGCCAGATGGCTGGCCATGGGGGTTCCCATGACGCCCAGGCCGATGAATCCCAAAGGCATGGCTGGCTCCAGAGCAGGACAGGACGCCCATCATGCCGCAGACCGGCGCTGCGTGGCTCAGCCAGCTGCGCGCAGGATCAGTGCATACCCCACCAGCAGCAGGACACACAGCGGCAGCGTGACGAATGAAGCGATCATCCAGCGCAGCGCCTTGCGCGATGCCACCGTGGCCGGGCCGATCTGGCCGGCGGCGAGCAGCGATGACGTGCGGTTGGCGTAGACGGTGGCGACGATGCCGAAGGGCCAGAAGCCACCGAAGATACTCAGGATCGCCCACATCAGATAGTTTTTGGGGGCTGCCGGGTTAGTGTGTTCCATACGTTGAATCTCCTTGGTTGGGCGCGGATTATGCCGCCCGCTGGCGGCGCCGGGATACGGGTCCGGTGCTGCACGCTGCCCATATATCGCTGGCGCCGCGCCACGGCCCGCGGAAAGCACGATTTCCTGGTGGTGCAGGGGCCCGCCGACCGGTGAATGTGGCGCGGCGATCTGGATATTCACGTGATTATCATCACGTTTCTCTTGAAGCTCCCATTCGATAATCGGAAATGCCGGCGCCGTGAAGGCGTTGGGGAATCCGGATCCGTCCGACGTCCGCATCGTCGACCCACCGACGGCAACCCCCTGGGGGCATGGGGGCGGACAGCGTGCGCGTTGATCTGCGTGTGCAGCGGCTGGCGCGAGGCGCGGCGTAGGCATCGCAGCATCACGCAATGAAGCCAGACGCTAGGCATTGCGCGATCGCCCGGTGCAGCAGCACCGGGGCGCCATTCGCAAGGGGAGTTTCAATGCACAGGCAAGTCAGTCAGATGTTGCAGCGCGCCTATCGACCGTACCGGTCCTTGCCCGACCTGCTGGGCGCGTTCATCAAGGAGTTTTCGCAACACCATGCGCTGCGTGGCGGACGTGTCCATCTGCGTGGACCGGGTGCGGCCCCTGGCCAGGACGCGTCGCTGGAGGCCGGCCAGCGCCTGCCGATCCGCTACGGCGGCGAGGTACTCGGCGAGCTGCAGCTGGAAGGCGAGGCGGGTGGACTGGACAGCAGCGCGCTGGCGCTGGGTGAAGCGTTCGCGCATCGATGCGCACATCTGATCAAGCGCTATGAAGCGCAAGCCTGGGCCGAACAGGCCCTGAGCCGCCCGTTGCTGCTGGTCGGCGCCTGCGACGCGTTGAAGCGGATGGAGGAGTTCGTCGAGCGCGCTGCCGCCAGCCAGTTGCCGGTGCTGCTGCGCGGCGAATTCGGCACCGAGAAGATGGAACTGGCCGCGGCCCTGCACAGCTGCGGTCCGCGGCGGCGGGGGCCGTTCGTCGAGGTCAACTGCGCCCACCCACAGGAAGCGCCTGCGGACTGGTTCGCGCGCGCCCGTGGCGGCAGCCTGTACTTCCACGAGGTGGATGAGCTTCCGGTTCCCTTGCAGGCGCAGCTCTCGCATTGCATCCGCGAGCTGGAGACCGCCACGGTCCAGTCCGGCCAGGCCCGCGCGATCCGGGTGATCGCCTCCACCAGTGCCGACCTTGAGCAGCGTGTGCGCGAGCGGCAGTTCTCGCGGGCGCTGCTGGCCGGGCTGGAGTTCCTCACCGTGGACATTCCCCCGTTGCGCGAGCGCAGCGACGACATCGACGCACTGGTGGCGCGCTCGCTGCAGATGCATGGGTTCAACCCGCAGGTCATCAGCGAGGACGTGCTGGACGCGCTGCGTAGCCATGACTGGCCCGGCAACCTGCTGGAGATGGAACGGGTGGTGGTGCGCCTGGCGGTGATGACCGGCGGGCGCAGCATCCGTCGTGAGGACCTGCTGCGGCATGCGCCTGGCCTGATGCTGGGCGAAGCGGCGGTGGACGCGGAACGTCCGTTGCCCGAGGGGGAGACGCTGCAGGCGGTCGGGGCCGCAGCGCAGGCTGCGGCTTCGACGGCGCCTGCGCCGTCGCACGACGGCCTGCACGATGGCCTCAAGCGCGCGCTTGCCTACCTGAAGGATCATGCGGCCGAGCCGGTCACGCTGGGCGATCTGGCGCGCCAGGCGCATGTGAGCCAGTCGCACCTGGGCTTCCTGTTCCGCAGCGAACTGGGCACCACCTTCAAGCTGCTGCTGCAGCAGCAGCGCATCGAACACGCCAAGCAGCTGCTGCGGGGCGGGCAGCGCCTGCGCATCACCGATGTCGCATTGCAGGTCGGCTTCGGCGACCTCAGCCACTTCGAGAAGAGCTTCCGGCGCCTGGTCGGGGTCAGCCCGCGCAGCTACCGGCGCATACCGGAACAATGAAAAACCCCGGCGCAGGTTCAGGCCTGCCCGGGGTGTGCGCATCACCGCAGCGGACGCTACCTGGCGTTCGCTTCGGCGGCCCTGCGTACGGCTTCCTCGGCGGCCTCATCGGCGCGCCGCGCGGCTTCGGCGGCGGCTTCGACGGCCTGCTGGGAGACCATCATCGCCTGGCGGATGCCTTCCTCGCTTGCTGCCATCGCGGCGTCGGCCAGTTCCTGCGCAATCTGCATGGGGGTTTTGCCGCCGGGACGGTCCGGCGTGGGGAATGGAGAGGGTGGGATCGGGAAGGTCATCGCAGGAACTCCTTCTGGGGCTGGGGAGGAGGAGCCGTCGTTGCGCTCCCCCAGGATGTGGCGCAATGCCGCCTGGGCATCGGCCAGGATCTTC